>NZ_QEHP01000052.1:0-1517 GCF_003094695.1 Chryseobacterium sp. HMWF035
AAAGAAACAAGGGAAAAGTAAAAAGAACCAGGAGAAAAGGAAATAGAACAAAGTAAAAAGTAAGAAGTAACAAGAGAAAAGTAAAGAAGCCGGAGAATGTAATCAATCATCAATTATCTTCATACTCATTACTCATTACTCATTACTCATCAATTATCAATATTGGTTGCCATTCCTAGCCGCGATAGAAACGGTTACCCCGCAGCGGGATTGGGAAAAGTGATGGCACTAACCCGGGAAGCAGGGCGCGAGGAGTAAGAGTGGATAGCGGGATAAAGCTCCTGAAAAGATGATCTGGGGTTGAGAAAACAAATTGTTATAAAGCGCATATATTTTTATATGGTGTTACTTGTTGATTTGGCTAACTAGCAATATATTTGAATTAGAATTAAACCAGTGTATATGTGCAGATACGCAGGAAAAACATATAAATCTCATTTTGTATGTTTCAGATGTAGAAAATCTTTTAAGCAGACTCATTCTTCTGATATTTTAGAAAGGATCAGAAAAGATAAATATTTTCATAAAATTAGAGGAGTCAATATTCGAAATGTCTCACGAATTTTTGTAAAAAAAGAGCATGATCAGTTAGAAAAAGTAATTTCAGAAATAGAAAACCGCGTGATAAAATGTCCTGAATGTTCAAGTTTGATGGCAGATTTAGGACTGGATTTTAAAGCACCAAAGAAAAGCGCTGCTAAAGAATGGAAAATTGTTGAAAGTCTTTACAGAATTGGGAAAGTTTTCCATTCTTGTGGCTGTGAGGGACCAGGTTATATTCCGCAAAATCTGAAAGATTATGAAGAATATTTAATGGATAGGTTGGAAATATTTAAGAATTATCAGAGTGTTTATCAAAATTCATCTGAAGAGGATTTTCCTGATAAGATGGAAAGAGTCATTTATTGGTCTCAAAAAATAATTCGATTACAAGATGAAATTCTTCGTCATGGATTTAACATTCGTTGATTTCATTAAAACCCTATGACTTTCAGAATATCAAATAAGTCTTATAATTAATAATTCTCCTCAGATTTTTAGAATTTTTTTTAAAAATATTGTCAATGAAAATTATTTATCGTAATATTGCGATATAGTTTAAATATGGGAGCTACAAAAACAGATTTTTTTACAGATGAACAAAACAGAATTGCTACCATTGCAAAAGCTTTAGGGCATCCTGCGAGAATCGCTATCATTGAATATTTGCTGAAGGTAAATGAGTGCATCTGCGGAGATATTGTCAATGAACTTCCTTTGGCACAGCCTACAGTTTCCCAACATCTGAAGGAATTAAAAAATGCCGGACTCATCAAAGGAAATATTGAAGGAAATTCTATCTGTTACTGTATTGATGAGAATGCATTTGAGGTACTGAATGTATTTTTTTCAAAAGTAATTTCTACTGTTAAAAAGCAAAAATGCTGTTAAAATTTTTTTGTCTTCAATCATCGTAATATTGCGATATTATAATATGTGATTAATTATAATTTTTTTAACAATTAAAAATAAAAAAT
>NZ_QEHP01000053.1:0-9787 GCF_003094695.1 Chryseobacterium sp. HMWF035
AAAAGTTTTATGAAACACGTTTCATAAAACTTCCTCCAAACAGCCTAACAATGAGTTTTTGATAGGATTCTACCAACTATTTTTCAGTATTATGCCATAAAAAAAGCTTCGAACATTCGAAGCTTTTTTTATTATCTATTTTCCCATGTCGATTTTATATTCTGCATTTTAACCAGATAAAAATATAACGGGATCAACTCTAATCTTAGGCTAAAACCTATATTAGGAGACGTAAAAGGAATAACTACCATCATGATAATACATATTCCAATGCCAATAATGGCGTCAATAATTGCGGCCTGTGGAGCCCATTTCTGTTCAAACCAAAGTCCGTACGCAACAACTCCTTTGAATATAAACAGAGATGTTACAATTATTCCGGGTAAAGTATAAGGATGACTGGCATTGATGCCATAAAGCGATAGGCTTATATTACTTAAAAAAGGAGCAATCATTAAAAAGATTACGGCAAAAGAACCCCCGATCAGAAAGAACCATAAAAATATTTTGATCCAGAGTGGCAACAAACTTCTTCTTCGTACATTACCCTGGGTTTCAAACTCTTCAAAAGCTGAATTTTCTTCCATTGCTTATTTGTATTAATTTATTCCTCCGCAAAAAACGCATTTGAACTTCCGATCCAGATCGCATCCTTTTTATTGAAATCTACATTTACCATGGCTGCTTTAGTCATTCTGCCCAGATTTTCCAGTAGAATAGGACGTTCATCGTTTTCGCGCCAAATGTATAATAATCTGATCTCTGCTTTTGAAAATTCACCGTTAATATCTTCGAAAATAGGCTCATAAGTTACTTTTCTCTGCAAAATATAGTTTTCTTTATCCTCAATAGCATCAGTAATTTCCTTTGTCGGATTTAAATTGACTCCGCTTCCTGCAAAAGAAAATAAAGGTTTCAGTACAAAATTTTCAAGGCTTTCGCTTTCCGGAAATTCATGCAGGAAATAACTTTTCGGAACAAATTGATGCTGTAAAAGTGGAAGGAGGAATTTAGAAATTTTAAAAAACCAGTTCGGATGCGTAACCCAGGTTACATCAACATCTTCACGGAAATCAAATTCAGTTTTCAGATCCGGAATTCTGTCTAATTCGTCAAAGATAACACGGTTGTAAATTCTTCTGATCTCTGTTAATTTTCCATCGTTTTCGTAGAATAGTTTTCTTCCTTCTTTTTTCACTTTGGTTAAACAAACCGTTTTTATTCCCAGTAATTTTTCAGTCAGAACAAAATCAATGGCAGTTTTCTGCTTTTCAGGATAAATTTCAAGAAGAATTACATTTTCGGGATTTTCATCACCCAGAAGTAAATCCTTCATGTAATTTTTAAAATCATCATGAGGCATTTTATTTTGCAGCTCCGAAAGAAAAGGGTAGACATCACAGAATGTCTGCTCAAAAACCTTCTGAAATGCATACAAAGAAGGGAAAGCCTGAAGTTCGATCAACTGAGGTTCAATCTCGCCGTTTTCACTCTTGCAGATCCCGAAATCTATAGTGAAAAAGTGAGGTTGCTTCGTGTCATTGGGAACTCTGCAGTTATCAGGAATCGCTTTTTGTAAAGTCTCTTCAGGAAGATTCTTAATCTGGCTAATAATGCTTTCGCTGGCGTCAATAAGTTTAGATTCAAATTCTTTTGTCAGAAATAAAGGACTTTCGGAAATTCTGAATCCGGTTTCCAGACCACTTTTCTGTTCTAAAATTTCTTTAAACTGATTGTATTTTTCCTGAGAAAATTCCTGATTAAATTGCTTTCTGTATTTTGGAATCATAATTCTTTTTCTTTTTGTGATTTAAAAAATCGGACAGTTTCTGTGTCCGATTTTTGTATTGATATTTTCGTTTTATTAAAAATTTAAGCCATTGCTTCTGCCTGCTTCAAAACGTTTTTTTTTGCAAACTGTAAGAATCTCGGCAGAATCTGAGCCTGAGTAAGGATGATTTTATCTTCATCATCCATTCTATCCACGGTTTCAAGATACTTTTCCATTCCGAAATTTTCAATCATCGCCTGCTTGTTCTTTTCGTCTTTCAGATTTTCAATCATGCCTGCAGGATTTGCTTCCGGATGAAACTGTGTTCCGAATATTTCCTCCGAAAAACGGATTGCCATCACCGCTCTTTCCAAATTGATGTGTGGGCGGAATTTTTCAATAGCCACGATTTTCATACCCAGCTCCTCAAAACGGTCATGATCCGGCTCAATAAACTGATACGCTCTGGAATCTACTGCATAGAAAGGATCGGGAAGATTTTTGAATAAAAATTCCTGTTCTCCTTCCTCGGTTTTATGAACCGGCATTACTCCGAAAGAATACGATTTCCTTTTGCAGATATTTCCAAGTTTCCAGTGGATACTTGCCAACTGAAAAGAATGACAGATCAGGAACAGATATTTTTTGTCGTCACTATATTGGTTATGTTCAAAAACATTATCCAGAAACTGAGCAAATTTATCTTCCCATTCAAGACCTTCTCTGTGCGGATCTCCCGGACCTCCCGAAGAAATAAAAATATCGAAATCCTCTACATTGGGCATTTCATTTTTAAATCTCACATCGAATGTTTCAATGCTTACGTTTTCCTGAGCACAGCTTAGCTTAAATGCTTCAGAAATTTCTTTAATATTTTTAAAACCCTGATTCACATGATTGTTGTTCATGTCCAGCAAAGCAATTCGAATATCATTCATACGACTTCATATTTTTTACAAAGTTACCAAAAAAATTATGAAGCTGTTTCTCCGTGTGTGATGCCGTACTCAGTTTCTGAGATCATATAATCCACAACTTTCGTAAGGTCTCCGGTTTCATTGAAGACTTTAAGCTGTCGGTCTGCTCCGGTTCCGTTTTCAAGAATTGTCCATGCGTATTCCACCTCTTTTCTGCATCCTAATTCGTCCACCACATCATCAATAAACTCAAGAAGTTCCTTTAAGAGATCAGGATAAGGCACAGATTCTTCTTTTCCGAAATCAATCAGATGAGCTTCAATTCCACTCTTGGAAGCGCGCCATTTGTTTTCATTTAGCAATAATCTTCTGTAGCTTCTGAAACTTAAATTCTGCTGATGAAGTTTGTAGATTTTTGCAACCAAAGCCTGCATTATGGCAGCCAGACAAACGGTTTCATCAATTCTCATCGGCATATCGCAGATTCTGAATTCGATCGTAGGGTAGAACGGGTGAACTCTGAGATCCCACCATATTTTTTTAGCATTATCAATGGTTCCTGTCTTTACCAAAAGGTCTACATAACTGTCGAATTCAGCTAAAGAATTGAAAAAACTCGGAATTCCTGTTCTTGGGAATTTTACAAAAATTTCCTGTCTGTAAGATTTAAAGCCTGTGTTTCTTCCGATCCAGAAAGGAGAATTCGTTGATAGTGCATAAACGTGCGGAAGGAAATACCTCATCACATTCTGGATTCTTACGCCTTCTTCACGGTTAGGGATTCCGATATGGACGTGAAGCCCGAAAATTAAATTTCCTCTCGCCACATCACCCATGTCGTCTACAATTTTAATGTAACGCTCTCCGTTTGTAATGGTGTTGTGTTCCCAGTTGGAGAAAGGGTGCGTTCCGCCGCCGGAAACTCTCAGTCCCTGTTCATGGGCGGTTTTTATAAGATGTCTTCTTAAATTCGTTAATTCGGCTTTTGCCTCCTGAATATTCTGGCAGATGCCTGTCTCCATTTCAATCATGGATTCATGCATTTCATGCTTTAAATTTTCACTTAAAACAGCTTTTCCGCCTTCAATAATTTTCGAAACATGAGAGACCAGATCCCGGCTCTCAACATCAATAATCTGATATTCTTCTTCGATTCCAATAGTAAATTGATGCATTTTTTTTCGTGCTTTTTGTTGATATTCTTATTTTACAGAATCTTTTACGAAAGTTCCCCAAGAGATGTTTGGTTTTCCCGGAACATATTCTTTTGCTTTTTCGATCGCCAATTTGGCTGCGTGTTCTACGATCCATGCAAAATTTTCTTCTCCTACAGAATTTTTGTCTGCATCCGGAGCTGGATTACAGAAGTCGATTGCATAAGGAATTCCGTCTCTTATGGCGAATTCTACCGTGTTGAAATCGTAGCCAAGCGCTTCATTCATTTTGATGGTGTAGTCGTGAATTGTTTTTAATAATTTCTCCAGTTCTGCACCCTGCGTCTGATGTGTAGTTGCATATCTCAGATGATGAGGGTTTCTCGGCTCATAAGGCATGATATGAACATATTTTTTACCTAAGCAGTATACTCTGTAATAATCGTCAAAGATAATTTCTTCCTGCACCATCATTACCAGTTGCTCTGTTTCGCTTAATTTCGACCACAGATCCTCCGGATTTTCCACGCGGTATACATTTCTCCATCCGCCTCCGTCATGCGGTTTCATGTACGCAGGAAAACCTACATAATCGAAAATATAATCCCAGTCGTGAGGGAATTTCAGGTTTCTGAAAGAGGTTTCTGAAGTGTTTGTCGGTCTTTCGTGAGACGGAAGCAAAACTGTTTTCGGAAGCGGAATTCCCAGTTTCGTCATCAAAGCGTTATTAAAAAACTTTTCGTCTGCGCTCCACCAGAATGGATTGTTGATGACATAGGTTCCGTTCAATGCTGCATTTTTCAGGTACGCTCTGTAAAAAGGAACATCCTGCGAAATTCTGTCGATAATTACAGCATATCCGTAATCTGCACCCTGTTCAAGTTTATCAATATGTACAGGTTCTGCGATGATTTCTCCACCTCCCAATTCGTTAACTTTATCAATAAACGCCCAAGGAAACGTATCTTCCATACCGAATAGAATTCCTACTTTTTTTGCCATAAATGTATTTTTTAATGTTGTATTTTAATGTTAAATTTTAAATTATTTTTAAGAGAAAAAGGTTCCGATAAAAGTTGGGAAAACCATTCTCCAAAGCGGCCAGTCGTGATTAATCCACTTTCTTTCATCATACCAGAAATCAATACCTTTTGAAGCTAAAATTTCTGCCATTTCCACGTTTTTATCTTTGCAGATATCTTCATCCGAAGTGCTTAAAACAATATGCATATGTTTGTATTTCCATGCTTCATCATTTCTCACAAATTCACGCGGACAGTTGAAATAAACCAGCTCATCGGAATAGCCGTCCATAAAATTTCTGATGCTGAATGCTCCTGACAGACAGAACAGATGCGAGACAACATCCGGAAAACGGAAAGCAAAATTAGCAGCATGATATCCTCCGAAACTGGCTCCCGCTACCGCAACGCGATGCGTCTTATGAATTTTTTGAACGTAAGGAACGAATTCCTGAATCAGAAACTGAACATATCTTTCATAGTTTTTAATCCTTTGCTGTGGAGAAATATTGTTATCATAAAAACTCCATCCGTCTATGGTCTGAACATTGTAAAGTTTAACTTTTCCCTGCTCTATAAACCAATTGATGCTTCCGTTAAGATGAAAATCATGGTTTTGGGTATACTGTCCCTGTGAAGTCGGAAACATGATGATCGGATAACCGTAATGTCCTGTAACTTCCACTTTAAGACTTGTTCCTAATATATGTGAATAATAATCTGTATGCTCTATCTGTGGCATTTTTTTTTCGTATTTGGGTTTAATCAGTAAATTGATAATAAGGTCTGCCTTTCCATTCTCCTGATTTAATGATTTCTAAATTAGGGATTAAAAAGGGATTTTAGGGTAAACTTAATCTTATAAAATCAATAATTTCTTGATGTTAATTTCTCTTTTTAAATTATGACATAGGTTTGTCTTTTGGCGGAAGAATATTCAGCAGTTCAGCATGAATTTTTTCGGCTGCCCTGTCTAATCTTTCCTGAACGATTAACGAATCTTTCGATTTGTAAACGATTCCGACATGATAATCTATCGGTAAGAATTTTACCGCTTCTTCGCATTCAAACTGATTGTAATCCGGCTCTTTGTCTTTAATTAAAGCGACAATAAGCCCTGAATAATATCCTGTAGGTTTAGAAACCTCATAGTTTTTTCCTCTTAATAAAGCATCTTCAATTTTCGCCCATTCTCTCCAGATGTTAATGTTGCTAGATGCTTCCACGAGATCCGGAATATGCGCTCCACCCACTCTTGAAGAAGTTTCAAGAAAATAATATTTCCCGTCGTCTTTGCTGCGGATAAATTCTGTGTGGGTCGCACCGTTAATAAGTCCGAAATTTGATAAAACTTTCGAGTTTACCTCTTCAAGAGCCTTAAATTCATCAGAATATCTTCCAAGCGTTTTTGTTCTGAAAACACCTCCTTCATGCGAAACCTCCATCGGAGGTGCCAAATATTTTGAAGCGGAAGTGAAAACGATTTCTTTGTTAAAAGTAAGACTGTCTACATGATAAACATCTCCCGGTTTGAAGCTTTCCAGAAGAAACAGGTGACGTTCTTCACCCAGATTATCAAGAGCCTTCCAGAGATCTTCTTTGGAATTCAGTTTTTTAATTCCTGAAGCAGAGGCTTCGGAACGTGGCTTTAAAACCCACGGTGCAGGAACCTGATCTACAAAATGATTAACCTCATCATTATTAAAAACTGCCGTAAATTCAGGAACATTAATTCCGGAATCCTTTGCTTTTTGTCTCATGGCAAGTTTATCCCTGAAATAGCGGTGCGTAGTCTGTCCCATTCCCGGAATTCTGAATGTTTCACGGATAAGCGCCGCTTTTTCCACATCATAATCGTCCAGAGCAATAACGGCGTGTACTTTTCTGGTCTGCATCAGATGGGAAAATCCCTGCACGAGATGATCCAGATTCCAGACAGAAGGCTTTACTTCAGGCATATAGAATACCTCATCGATGGCATGCCACGGCCAGTTTTTTTCTTTAAGATTTTCGGATGTTACTAAAATTATTTTATTACCGAGTTTTTTCATTTCATCCATGAAATCATAACCCTTGTAATAGCACGAAATACATACTATTGTTTTCTCCTCCATACAATGTTTTTTAGTTTTTGATGAACTTTCAAAAATAAAAACGTTTTTTTATTAATTATTTAATGTTAAAAATTAAAATATTGTGCGCTTTTGAAAATTCTATTTCAATTATACAGAGAATTTTTGTAATAAACTAATTTTTAGTGATAATTTTCGATTAAATCGGCTAATAATTGCACTCCAAATCCCGTTGCAGCCTTTTCTTTGGCATAACCTACATTTCCGAACGCCACTCCGGCAATATCAAGATGCGCCCATTTAGGATGGTTTTCAATGAATTGTTCTAAAAATTTAGCCGCAATAATGCAATCTCCGATAGGTTTCATCGAAATATTCTTAATATCTGCCACATCCGACTGGATATCGTCTTTCCAGACATCCCAAAGCGGTAAATTCCAAAGTCTCTGATTGGTTTTATCGCCGGTTTTTATCAAAAGATTTTTCAATTCTTCATTGTTGGAAAACAGAGCGCCACACGTATCGCCAAACATTCTTACGGAACTTCCCGTAAGCGTGGCAAGGTCGATCAGAAAGTCAGTTTTGAAGTTTTTCGCCATATAAGAAAGTCCGTCGGCAAGAATCATTCTGCCTTCCGCATCGGTATTGAGAACCTCAATTGTTTTTCCGTTGTAAGCCGTAATAACATCACTCGGAAGAAAAGCATTTTCAGAAATAGCATTGTCGGTTATAGGTAAAATAGCAACAATATTAACCGGAAGCTGCATTTCTGCGGCATAAATCAGAGTTCCCAAAACGGCTGTTGCACCGCCCATATCCGATTTCATATAATGCATATTGTCCGGATTTTTCAGAGAAATTCCTCCTGTGTCAAACAATACACATTTTCCGACCAAGCCGAAAGTGACTGCATTTTTAACATTGGTTTTGTATTCAATAATGGTGAATGCTGCGTCATAAGCACTTCCCTGATTAACGGAAAGATAAGCTCCCAAACCAAGTTCCTCACACTTTTTCCTGTTAAAAGAAGTATATTTTAAATCGTATTTTTTGGCTAAATTTTTTAAATATAAACTGAAAGTATCAGGTTTCTTGAGATTGGCGGGCTTGTTCAGCCATTCCTGACAGGCGGTCTGTCCGTTGCTCAGTGCTTCAGCTTTTTTACTGATGGTGTCTAGTTTTTTCTGGCTTAAATTTTCAAAATGAAGCTCAAATTTAGCATTCCAGAACGCATGCGTTTTTTCGAAAGGATAATTATAGGTTCCCAGTAATAAACCCTTTGCAAATTCTTCAAACTGCCTCTCGTTCAAACAGTCGGCTATAACTAATGTCGGGACAGGCTGTACTTTTCCTTTCTGCGTCTGGGAAAACTTCACGGCAACCTGCTGAATTTCAAAATTCTGCAAAGTAGATTTTCCTAAACCTATAAAATAAGTAATACCTTCTTCATGGGCATTCACGAAAACTTCATGCTTTTTACCCGTAAAGAAAGTTGAAATGTTTTTATTGAAATTTTTGCTGGTTTTCGTCCATTCTTCTTCTGTGAAAAGATGAAAAACCTGCGTGTAATTTTTATTTTTTTTGTTGATTAATTTCATAATTTAATTTTTAATGCTTTCCTGATGTGGTTTTACTTCCACCGGGTTTTCTGTGTTGTTATAATAAAGCCATTCAATCGCTCTCGGGAATTCCTGCGACCAGTAAAATTCGCTGTGCGTACCTTCCGGATTGATGCTTGTTCTGAATTCAAAATCGAAAAGATTCTTTTTCTCCCAGCGTTTTAAATATTCTTCAAAAATGTGAATTCTTTTTACCATTTTCGAACCTTCCTGACCGCCTCCGTAAAGATAGATTTTCGTTTTAAAAGGAACCCTGAAGCTCATCATCGGGAAATTGTTGTTCGGTTCCACCCAAAGTGAAGGCGAAAATATCAACAGTTTGGAGTAGACTTCAGGATAAAGAAAACCACTGTAAATACTGATAAGTGCGCCGAGAGAGCTTCCTCCGATTCCCGTATTATCACGGTCTTTTTTTGTACGGTAAGTCTGGTCGACATAAGGTTTTAGAGTGTCTGTAATAAAACGGATGTATTTTTTACCTTCAGATCCGTTCGCGACATTGTCGTTATCAAAAATATATTCTTTAATCCTTTCTTCGCTTCCGTGTTCTACTGCAATGATGATGACATCTCCACGACCGTATTCTGAGAGAATGGAAAGTTTTTTATCGATTTCCCAGTTTCCGTAGCCGCTTCCTTCATTAAATAAATTCTGTGCATCCTGAAGATACAGAACAGGATATTTTTTGTCTGAAACATAATAATCATAGGGTAGAAGTGCCCATATTTTTCTGTAACGGTCTAACTGCGGAATGTAGAATTCCTCCGAAATAATTTCTGCAATCGGAAAATATTCATCTTTAAAAGGTCCCCAGTTCAATCGCCATTTCTCAACAATGTCCGATGTTTTTCCTGCCGCTTTTGAAGCTTTTTTATTAGGAGTAATGCTTCCGTACTTGTCGAGTTCTACATTTTCCCAGCCTCCTTTTGTAAATTTATACTCTACAATATCTGGCAAAAGGGCATCATCAATTTCGATAAAATAGTTTTGGGGGTCTTTTTGTGTAAGTTGAAAGTTGTAGTCTTTCGGGTTCCAATTGTTGAAATTTCCTGTGATATAAACAGTTCTTTCATCACTTTCTGCTGTATAAAGTTCAAACTTCATCCGTGTTTTTCGTAAAATTAAAGCCTAAATTTATAAAAAATCTTTTTATGACAAATCATTTTAAAACGATAAACACTGAATAAAAAAGCGTTATATTTGATAGAAACAAGTACTGCAAAGAGTTTAAC
>NZ_QEHP01000054.1:0-8732 GCF_003094695.1 Chryseobacterium sp. HMWF035
CCTCCCTTCAGGTATCTTTATCGAAGATTAATTCCGATGAAATTTATTATTTAATGTCTGAATCGGATTTCAGTTTAGAGCTTAATAATCCGGATAAAAAAGGAATTCTGACCATTGGGAACAATCCGCAATTATCAAGCACTTACGCGCCTTTAATCGGTCTTATTTTAACAAGCATATCGAAACAGCTTAACCGACAGGGCAAAGAGAAATCTATCTTTATGGTAGACGAGTTCCCAACAGTTTACATTCCGAACGTTGAGCAACTACCGGCAACGGCAAGGAGTAATAAAGTAGCCACTATTTTAGCGTGTCAGGATATCGCCCAGCTCTCGGATAAATACGGAAGGGAAAAAACAGAAACGATCCTTTCCAATTTGGGGAATCAGTTCTACGGCAGAACCCCGAACCCGCAGACGGCTAAAAGAGTTTCGGAAATCTTCGGAAAGGCTGAGCAGGTTGTGGTTTCGGAGAGCAAAAGGACATTTGACCTGAGTGATAAGAACGTAACAACAAGCACCAGAGAAACAGATATTGTGAAGTCTCAGGACGTAGCGAATCTCGATACCGGATCATTTTTCACCGTTCTTTCTGAAGGATTGCAAAGACAGGGAATTTCACATATTCCTATGGATAGGAAATTTGTAAAAACGGAAATAGAGCCTTTCAGTTCTGCCGATGAAAACGAAGTGAAAAAAGCCTATAAGCGCATAAGCTTCGATGTATCTGAAGTTATTTTAAGAGAGAGTATTTTAGCCACCCAGAAAAAATAAAGAACAAGAAAAGCAGAACTAATCAGCTCTGCCTTTCTTTACCATGATTTTTCCTCAAGAAGGAATTATTTGTATGCAATATAAAACTTTTTTTAATCTTCCGGAACAGGTGAGCTGAGAAATTTCTCCGGAAAATATCGGAGCAGATCTGCTCCATTTTTTTGAGTGCTGAGAGCTGGGCAAATTCCGAAACCGGATTTGTTCCCGGGACAAAGTTTTTTTTCTTCCGGAACAGGTGATCCGGAGCAACCTTCATGACGTAGAGCATTGCGCATAAATCGGCTTCGCCTACTCATGTATTTTTCAAAAATTATAAATTTTATCAAAATACATTCGGAAAAGATTCTGTATATTTATGATGTCTAAAAGATTGCGCAAACGTAATTTTTTTTTTCACCATTTGTGTTTTTTTAAAGACAGCCTTCGTGAGCTGTCTTTTTTTGTGATTTATAATTTACTAATTATAGTACACGTTTTTTCAGGGAACACGTATTCCTCACCGTTTACATCGGTATAGGTTACCGTTTTTTCAATTGAATTATATAAACCAATAAGCCTTTCTCCGGTCTTTACCGTAGAACCTTCTTTTAGTTCCTGTTCGATATTTAAAACTTCAAAAATAACATAGAATAAAGTTTTTTCCATTGTGTAGATTAATTAAAAAGACTCCATTTTCAGGAGTCTAAATGATGATTGATTTATAAAGTATAAGTTAGTTCTAATTAATACTTAATTCTATCGGATTGTATTCTTTAGCAGCTTGTAAAGATTTTCTCTTTAACTCTTCAAGCTCTTCTTTGTTTTCTATGAAATTATCAAATCTATTAAGATATTTTTGATATTTATTTCTTTGATAATCAAATATTTTTTCTTTCGGAACCGTTTTTATGTCTTTTAAAATATTTGCTGATTTACAGACATATTTTCTTTTTTTGAAACCATATAAAGTATAGTGATAGTCATCTTTTTCGTCATATACTTCGACTATCAAGCCGGGTAAATTATTAAATTTGTATGGACCAAAAGGGAAAGGGATATCGGTACTAAAATAGGCTATCCATTTTCTTCCATATTTTTGTGTAACAGCTTTTCTGCATTTATATCCTAAAATAGTTTTATATTCATTTAAAATTTTCCAACTAATATTATTAGGCTCTTCATAACCAAGTGCTTTTCCTTCAATTTCTGTACTGAAGTATATTTTTGCATCAGTAGTACCGATTCCTTCAGGAAACTGTGTGCCGTATTTTCCAAAGCTTCCTAAATCTTTTACTGTATTTCCGGATTCCTTTAGTTTTTTTTCAGCAATTAAAGAGTCCCCTATATACTTATTCATATTTTTAAAATAGGAAGAAGTCTTATTAATTAATAAAGCGAATGCAGCTTCGCTTTGTGGAGCATTTGGTGTATTTTTTATTTTATATGATAGTTTGTAATCTGCTTCATATTCAACTGAAAAAGATTTTTGTGAAAAAATTAATAATGGAAAAAGAAAAGTTAAAAATGTTATGATTTTCATAAAATTGTAGTTTATTAAAAGTGCTGTTCCTAAAATAAAGAAACAGCACCTTAGCGTTAGTTATCAGTTATCAAATATATATTAATGATAATAGACAATAATGTTAGCGTTTTCTCCGCAAGCAATGAAGTTTACATCGTTACAAAATTCTGCAATTGCAGAAATTGACATTCCTGTAGTTCCAGTGATGTTATAAACTTTTCCGCAAGAAGTTCTAAAAGGAAAAGCACTTGCAAGAGTTCCAATGGCAATAGCGCCCATAACTAAAATTTTTTTCATGATGTGAAATTTTATAGGTTACAAATATATAAGTTTAATTTTCAAAATGGGATTAATTAGAGATGAAAAATTATTATGTTAAATTCCTTTTGCAAAGGTATTTACAGTAAACGACAAAACACGTCGTATATTTTTTTATTTACTTTTGTATGATGCGAAAATAGATAATACAATTTGATATTTTTATAACATGGATTTCTAATTTTCAGTAAAAAAATTCTGAAACGTATATCTTTACAAAATGGTAATAGGAACAAAACTTAAACAGGCGAGAGAAGCAAAGAGAATGAGCCAAGAAGAACTGGCACTTATATTGAAGACTACTCAAAAGACAGTTTCCAACTGGGAGAGCGACAAGAGCATTCCCTCATTAGACTATTTGTATAAAATAGAAACCATTTTGGAGGTAGATATTTTGTCTTGGTTGGCTGAAAAAGGGATTGTTTTTAATCAGCACAATGAAAAGGGCGACAATGCAGCAATTATCAATAAAAATTTTTCTGAAGAACTAAAGGAACAGTACGAGAAAAGATTAGAGGAGAAAGATGAGAACATAGAACAATTAAAAAATGAGATCATTTTTTTGAGAAATTTATTAGATAAGAAATAAATAAATTTTTCAGTTGTCACTTCCTCAGTCTTCTCGTTTTTTCAAAACGCTTGACATTCGTTGCTCCTTTGTTCAAAATTTATCCTTTATCCAATCCTTTTTCTTTCGCTTCAATAAAGTTTCTCTGAACCAAATTATCAGTAAAGTTTTTAACACTATGTACTAAATTCTCATGGATTTCAAGTTGCTTGTTATACGAGTTTCTGAAATACTCTATTTGATTTTCCATAGCTTTTAAATGCTCTTTAGAGTTTTCTATTTGTTCCTTCAGGAAAGGATATTCTGTAATACGTTTTTTAAATTCTTCATATTCCTGTGCGGTAAAGTATTCTACGTATGGAAAATCTTCGTTTTCTTCAGTGTCCGGAGGTGTCCGCAGTGTGTCCGCAGATGTGTCCGCAGATGCCTTTTTACGTAGTAGTTCTGCTACTTCTTCGGACACGGTATATTTACCCCCTTCAATGCTTATTAAATCAGCAATCCAGCGTCTAATTGTACGTTCATTTTTGCCAAGTGCGGACGCAATGTCCGCAGTTGAATATTTTTTGTCCGGCATAGTTTAATTTTTTACAGAGAGAATTCCTTTTTTCTGATATACTCCAATGAGATATCCGACAGCGTTTTCAATTTTTAGTTTTCTTTGCCTGATCTTTTCGTTCAGCTCTGTAATTAAGATGTCAAAATCCTTCTCTTTTTCTTTTTCTGCAATCAGCTCTGCCTGTACTTGTGAAAACCCATAAGTGACCAGTTTTGACACATATTTTTGATTATCTATGCTTTCTTCAAAATTTATAATAAGCTGTTGAGCCATTTTTGCATTTACATAAATTTCCACCCATCGGAAGGAACGTCCCTGTTTGATTAGTTTATAATCGAAATAAATGTCGCTTTCTTCATTGATTTGTTTTTTAGCAATATCTAAAACATTCTTTCTGAATGCAGATATTTCTTCAAATTGTTCTTTTCCTTTTTTGTCAATAAGTCCGAGCATTTTTTTTAGTTCCTCAATTTCAAATCTCTTTTTGCCTACTGATCGCCATTGACAACCCAGAGCGTAAAGTCTCTTCGCATACTTAGAAGTTACGGAAAGTGTAGATCTTAGCTGTAATGCTGTGAAATTACTTTTTAGCTCAAAGAAGTAAGGGAGAGCAATATCGGATAGTTTAACCTGAATACTCCTTTGTCCCTTCAGATATTTGAAATACTGGAATAATACAAATTGTGTGTAGCTTTCGGAATCTTCAACCTCAAACATTTTAGTGAGTATCAACTCTGTACTTTTTGTCAACTGGTTTATTTGCCATTGTCTCCCTGTGATTGCTTCAATATCGCTTGTATGTATTATGTATTCTGTTTTTCCTACTTCTAATTGAGCTAAAATCATAAAAAGAAGATCCAATTGACAAGCCGTAAAATCATATCGTCCGGAAGTTATTGCATTATGCTGCATAACTACCCTATCCTGAAGGTTAATATCTATGAGTTCCATTTAAATGTTTTTTCAAAAATACAAAAAAGTAGTAAAAAAAAGTATACTTTTTTTTTAATGTTTTTTAAACATGATAAAAACTTCGTTTTTCATGATAAAAACTTCGTTTTTCATGATAAAAACTTCGTTTTTCATGATAAAAACTTCGTTTTTCATGATAAAAACTTCGTTTTAAGCTTGTAATTATATGAAAATCAATTGATTATAGTGCTTTAAAATAATAAAATAATAAAGTATTAAAATTTTTAAAAATAACGTTTGTTCAAAAGGAATTTTATTTGATCTATTGGAGCGAAATTTTCTGGTTCCGGAATGCAGGGTGGAAGAAAAACAAAAAAAAAGAAAACGAACTTTTTATAAGTTGGTTCAGGCGATTGTTATGTATTGCATAATACATTTGTAAATGATTAAAAATCAGTTACTTATTATTAAGGTCTTTAAAAAGCTGAAATTAAAAAAAACCTTCATACTTTTGTGGTCTTGGTTTCATCATCGATGAAATTTAAGAATTAAAGATGGGGGCGGTTCTGAGAACCGCCCTTTTCCTATCCTTCCTGTACCGGAATGGAGTATAATGCCATATTGAATTTTTCGAGATTCGTCCGGTCATTGATGATATCTATAAAAGATTCTTTTAAACAGGAGTTATCCGCCAAAGCTTTTGCGATCTGGGTTGATATGTACTCAATATGATCTGAAAAAATGTACCTGTTTTTAAGGTAAACAGATTGGCTGATTTTCCTTTCTTTATAAAGATTTTTATTGATTGAAATAAGGGTATTAATTATCTCAAATCTTTCAGCAATCAGGATATCAAAATAGTTTGTAACCACCTGCGGATTTTCCGTGTAAAAATTAACCGGATTTTTCAGGGTTTGATCTGAATTAAAATGTTTAGAATTTTTCTTAAAAAAAGAATTTGATTTTTTAAAAAAATCTGATGAATGGAAACACGAAGTTTTCCCATTCGAATTAAATGGTTTTTTCATGATAATGAAATTTAAAAATTAAAGATTTTCAAATATAAAAAAATAATAAATATCTTTGAAAAAAATTAGCAATGGAATTAAATAAAATAGACGAACAAATTAAGGCACTCCAAAAGAAGAAAAAGGAAGCTTTGAAGAAAGAAGAAGAGAAAATAAAATCCAGTTTATTAAAAAAAATTATCGGAAAGGATTTTGAAAAAATATCGCAGATATTAAAATCAAATCCCGATTCTAAATTAGAACTTTATGTCAATGGGAAACCATTAAAAGAATACTTACCTGACAGTAATTAATCTATATAAACCGCTTATCTGCTCCCTATTCGGGAGCTTTTTTTATGGCATAAAAATTTCATAACTTTGTAAATAGACTTAGGGGCGTTTTAAGTTTCGGGTCAAGTAGTTCAATTTGCAGACAAAAACCCCTTTCAGGATGTTTTAGGTCAGGCAAATTGCTACTTGCTTTTCTCCCTTCGGTCGAAAAGAATTAAAACCGCTTTATATAATGGATATGAATTTAGACGACTTTCCGGACTGGGTAAAACAACGAGTACTGGAAAATGAAAAGCAAGAAGAAAGAAACAAATTTGTTGAGTGGGGAAAGTTAGGAGGCAGACCAAAAAAGGACATCAAAAAATCAGAACGTCTGACTATAAGATTCACGCCTGACGAGATGAAATTTCTAAAAGAAAAATCTGAAAAAAATGATATTTCTTTAACGGATTATTCCCGAATAATTTTACTCAATAAAACGATTCCGGACAAAGAAAAAAACTTGCAACTTATAAAGTATGAAAATAACTTTAGAAGAATTTCAAATATGTTTCAAATGGGCATATTTAATTCTGAGGAGAAAGATTATTTTTTAGAAGAAATTGAAGCCACTATAAAAGAAATTAGAAACGCAATAAACTGGGATAGATGATTTGTGAAACGAAGGCAATTAAAGGCAGTGCAAAATCATTGATTTACCAAGCTAATGACAAAGGTTTTGCCGTAGAAGTCGGGCGCAATGGTTTAATGGGTGATGATCCAAAATACTGGCATCGCCAAATGAGAGCGATAGAGAATCAATATAAGCGTTCAAATTTTGATAATAAAAGAATAACACAGGTAATTTCTTTAACGAAAGAAGAGTCCAAAGAGATAAAGACCGGAAGAGATTGGGAAGCCCTTGCGATCAGTCATTTTAAGAAAAAAGGGATTGATTTAAAAAATCATGCGTACATCATGCACACGCATGGCAGCACCAAGAACCCGCACCTGCATATTACCGTGAGCCGTATTAATTTTGACGGTAAACAGGGAATCAAGAGCCAAAATATAGGCAGAGATTTCGGAAAGATTTCGGATAAAATAGCGAAAGAGCGGGGATGGAAGACAGCAAAGGAAACCGCAGAACTCAACCGCAGAGAAGTAGCAAGAAACATTACTGAAGTATTGCAGAAAGAAAAAGCTACAGATTACAACAGCTTCCAAACCTCAATGAATGAAAGGGGATATCATGTTAAACTTTATCAGTCTGAAGAGAAAGGCGTGTACGGAATGCGTATCATTCCGAAAGATGATTACACGGAAACGCCTTCGCCCCGACTTGCCAAGTCCGGACAAGGGTATAAACTTTCAGAAATTGAAATATCTGAAGGGAATAAAGCGAAATTTAAAATTTACAATATCACTGCCGAGCTGAGCAATAATAAGACTGCTGCCAGAAGAAAAATGTTCAATTCTATGAGTACGGAAGAAAAGGTAAAATATGCAAAGGCAAAAAACGAACGATTATTCGGAGCAGATCCTGCGGAGCTTCGCAAGGAAACGCTTAAGAATTTAGATCAAGCCATCGCTAAATTAGAGCCTTACAAAAATCATAATCCGGAAGTCTATCATTCTGTAAAGGAAATTAGAGAAGGTGTTCAGATCAATGCGTTACATTCCAAAGAAGATCTGCAGAGAGTGAACGAAATGGCTAAAAATCATATTTCGAACATTGAAGCGCAAGAGCAAAAGTTGCAGCAGAACCGCTTCGATCAGGCAAGACAAAACCGAGAAGCAAGGAAAGAACAGGAACAAGATCAGGAACAGGAAAGAAATAGAGGTTTCAGACGTTAATAAAAAAAATATATTCACAAATGAAACAGTTAGATGTCAACCACCACACGCAGGAAAGCGGATGTTTAAAGTACATTTTCCCTGCTATTGTCGTTTTAATCATCATGTACCTGCTTAAAATTCCGCTATTTTCAATTACCAGTATAATTCCTGCCGGAATCATTTATTTTGCGGTTTTTAAAGGTCTTCCGATTGTCTGGAGAATGATTTTAAAGAGCGATTTAAAAAAGTATGTTCCCGAAAAGCTCCAGAATATTCTTCCGGAGAAAAAAGCAAATGCTGAAGTATTTTCCATTAATGGAGAGACAGAAATCCTGAATCCTTATTCCGGAATATTTATTTCCGGCGGAGCAGGTTCCGGAAAATCCAAGTCTTTGATAGAGCCATTGATAAAAGAAGCCGGAGCGAAAGGCTATACAGGAGTGATCTATGATTTTAAGTTTCCGGAACTGGCACAATATACAGAAACGGCTTACATGGGAAGCGATATCGCCCGATATTATTTTAATTTCGAGGATTTGACACGGTCGCACCGGATTAATCCAATTTCTCCGGAATTAATGACGAAGGAAGCGTTTGCGAGGGAGTTCGCCTATACAATTTTAGTGAATTTAAATCCTCAGATGATTTCTAAGCCTGATTTCTGGTCAGATAATGCTACGTCCTTACTTGCGTCTACGTTTTGGTATTTGAGGGAAAAACACCCTTCTTTCTGTACGTTGCCCCATGCTATCAGCATGATTTTACAGCCGAATTTTGAAGCCCTGTTACGAGAGCTTTGCTCAGTTCCCAAATGTGGCGACATGATTGCCCCGATCATGACGGCTTACGAACAGGGCGCAGACAATCAACTTGCCGGAGTTCTGTCCTCCCTTCAGGTATCTTTATCGAAGATTAATTCCGATGAAATTTATTATTTAATGTCTGAATCGGATTTCAGTTTAGAGCTTAATAATCCGGATAAA
>NZ_QEHP01000055.1:0-512 GCF_003094695.1 Chryseobacterium sp. HMWF035
GTAGGAAACGTGATATTCTTCTCCTGAACAGTAGTATCAATCTGAACTTCATCTTCTGTTTTGGCTTTGGGATGAAGTGAAATGCTTTGTCCCAAAAGAAATTCTAAACCACTCTCTCCAATTCTCTTTCTAAAGTGTACAAAATTGCTCGGGTCAAAAGGCTGCCCGGTCTGAAAAAACGTTTCTCCTGTAAAATATTGCCAATAAGCATTCTCCACCCATCTTTCTACAACCGTCTCATCGCTTTCTTTAAACATCTCCTTGAGCAAAAGCATTCCTGCTATTTTACGGATAGCAATAGAAGGTCTTCCGTTTTCTGAAAATAATTTCTCAAACTCTGACTCCATTTTATCCCAGGAAATCTCATCTGCCAATTTTACCAACGGATGCTCCATATTAATGAGTTCCGTAAGTCTGGTTTTGAATAAATTCTGCTGTAAATCGGGTTTTATTTTCCCTAACATTTTGCCGCTTTTTATACCCTAAAAATACGATTTTCTGCAATTTTTTAC
>NZ_QEHP01000055.1:522-101379 GCF_003094695.1 Chryseobacterium sp. HMWF035
ATTTAATTACAGTATATTGAAAATCAAAACATTATTGCAATTCTAAGGAATAACTAATTAGTAAAAGCAAATACACCTTTCCTTGTTTTTTATTGTATTTTGATTAAGATTTTATTGATCATTTACTTCTAAACTGTAATACAATGAATACAATTATTGCAGTGCCTATAGACAGCACAAGAAAACAGAATTTAATGAGAAATCTTAAAAATAGAGGTCTTACCACCAAAGCCTTCATTACTTTTTGTATTGATGCGTTTAATAACGGGAAATTTAATTTTTGAATAATTTCTGCGCATCGTAAAGACAATTATCTCACTTCTGCTGAAAAAAAAGCTCACACAAAGGCATTGCCTGCATTTGAAAAAGGGGAGTATGATCATTTAGAAGATGTGATGAAGGAAACATGAATTACAAAGTAATTTTTGAAAAAGCGTAACAAAATTTTTTAAACCTGCGATTAAGTATATTCAGAAATATTTTGCCGTAAAACCAAATAATTTTCACAGGATTTTACAGGCGGAAATAAAATTTTGTTTGTAGTTTCAATGCAGATGAGGATTAAGTAATGAGTTCTCCTTCTTGCATTTAGCTATACGATCATTACTATTAGTATTGTATTTTATCGTTTTATGATCAGACAATGACAGATAAATTAACCGTTATACAGATGATACTGCAAACTGATAATGAGAAAATATTGGGCAAAATACATTTGTTACTCAGTACTGAAATTTGAAAAAATGATACAATGGAAAGTCCGGTTCCGGCTTCCCACTATAAGAAGCTCCATGCGGCAAGAAATGCATATAAAAAATGAGAAATTTCCGGTACGCCATGGAACACTGTCAAAGCATCTTTACAGGCTGAACCAATAAAATGAGTTACAGCATAGAGCTGCTCCCATTGGCTATAGAGGAGCTCACCGAGGCTGTCATTCGATATGATAAGCAGCAATACGGTTTGTGAGAAAGGTTTTTGAAATCCTTTGAAACAGTGACAAAGAAAATAATCCAGCATCCCAATGCCTTTGTACAGCACGAAGTTCCATTTAGAGAAGTATATATGAAGACATTCCCTTTTCTGGTTATCTATGAAACAGAATCCTCAAAAATATTGATACATTCCGTTTTCCATATCAGGCAAAATCCCGAAAAAAAAGTATCATCTCTATTATAGTTTTCATAAAAAGAAAAAACCACCTAACCTATTGACAAATTTCATTTACCTTGCACAAGTACAATTGTGCAATCTTAAAATTCAGGCTTCCACCTTTGATTTCTTGAAAAAACTATTTGTTGTGCATGGTAAAAATGTAAAAATATTTTGAATATAAAGTGAATATCTATCTAAAATATACTTTTGTGATTCGGGAGTATCTAAAAAACTCTTTACAAAGAGTTGAATGCTGCAACACTAGCTTTGATAAGCCGTTTTTATTACTCCTCTGCTTATAATAAGCATAAAAATAGGTTTTCATGGTTTAAAACTATTATCAAGGCAGAAACTTTTACTTGTAATTGATAGAAAACCGATTATAGTTTGAATCAGTTTTTAATAATTGACACCGGCAAAATGTCTATAGATAAGCTTGCTATTATCCAATATTTAATTGTAATGGAAGATGAAAATACTCTTAGGGCTGTTGATTCACTGTTGGCTGATGACGGACTCAGTAAAATTCCTGATAGTCTTTATCGCGACTTGTTACAGTCTTGACAGAATATTGAATCCGGTACTGAAGCTACCCGTGAGCGAAGTGAAATTAAAAAGGATTTAGTTCAGATATAATTCCAATGAAGACTACCGTTTAAATTTCATATTGACTTTATTGACTGGGAAATTAAAATTTTTATAGAATAATTAAATACTATTTATTTTTTAGAATGCATTTTACTTAATAATCATAAATACTGAGTAGATAAAAGTAATATGATTTTTCATAAAATCAATTCTAAAGAGGCTGAATTTTTATGTTTTTGAAAATTGGAAGTTGTGTAATATTTACCGCTGTAGTGGGTTAGGTGTTTTGTTAGTCATTAATTGTTGTCTTAATTCTTCTTCATTTCTGTTCATTGTTTTCATATATTCTTTAAAGTTTTCTGCTGTCTGTGGAATAGCAAGTCCTAATTTCTTAAGTGTTCCGTCTGTCTCTTTTATGCGGTATGTTTCAAAAAAACTTATGTCTTGTTTTGGAAAGATTAAAAACCCATTTTTTGAACTAAACCTATACATATATGTAATTGTTTTGTAATAAATACTTGTAGATTTTTCTGATTTTTCTGAATACGATTGTTGCCTGTCAAGTGGAATATACTTAGCGTCACCAACCGATTTTGGTTCTTTTTTACTTATAAAGTCAGGGTAAATCGGTTGAAAATTTTCAAAAAGTAAATGCTTGTTTTTACCTGTTTTATTTTCTGGATGAATGAAGTTTTCTTTTAGAATAGTATTCAAATATTCTTCCCAAAGCCAAGCTCCGTCAAATAGTAGACCGTAAACTTTGTCTTTTTCTTTACCAAAAGTAATTTTCTCGTGTCGAAGAATTTTTAAGCAGATTTTTTGTAAGGCAGGATACTCTGTAAAATATGGATGCGTAACTGGTTTTAAATTTGCGGTAATAACTTTTTGTCTTGAATTACTATTGTATGTTTTATTAGTTAAAAAAATAAATTTACTCACAATGTCTCTAAGTTCACTATCGCTTGTTAATACGCCACTACCATAAGGATGAGTTCTGATATACTCAATTGTATGTCTAATTAACTGAGTAAGATTATTATTATAGCTGTGCTCTTTTGTAGTGTAAGCTATATTTCCCTTAAACGGAATGTTTCTGAGTATGTGGCGTTTAATATCAATACTTCCCTTAACGTTTGTATTGTTGTGTTCCTCCTTTTTGTATGTTTTATAGATTCCTTGGGAATACGCTTTTTTGAGATAATGTGGAAAAAGGTAAAATAGGAAATCCCAAATGTTTTCTTTATTCGGAGTTTGATCAAATTTTAAAAGGTTAATGGAAAAGACTTTTTGCAACATATAATGCAAAAAATAGTCTTGGTTATCATCTTTTGCAAAACGAGATGATATTGTAAGTTGTGTTGTGTTTCTTCCAATAAACCCCATTAAATTATATGTCGTCAGATTTTCATTGTCTAATGAGAAAATATGAGTCTTTTCAATATTGTCTTGATGCTTACAAAATAAATGAGGAAAAACAAGCAAATCAGGATTTTCGTTTTGTAAATCCAAAATACTTCTATTTGCTATGGCTGATAAATCTGCAATGTTCAAATTGTCAAATCTATCAATACTTTTCCCGCCATTATTATCAGTTGTTCTCATTAGGCTAAAAAGGCGTTTTTCAAAAGTAAAAATTTCTCAATAATGTCAGGCACACCCCTTAAATACTCTTTCAAAAGCGGCTCAATTCTTAACTTCCAAATATTTTCTATATCCTCTCTCACTTTTCCATCAGAATCAAGAAAATAAGCAGCTCCAATGTGATATGAGGAATTCAGTCCATCTGTATTAGAAATTTGATTATTTAATTTCATCATTCTTTCTTTAATATCAAGTGGTAAATTCA
Source organism: Chryseobacterium sp. HMWF035 (assembly GCF_003094695.1). Classification (NCBI taxonomy): domain Bacteria; kingdom Pseudomonadati; phylum Bacteroidota; class Flavobacteriia; order Flavobacteriales; family Weeksellaceae; genus Chryseobacterium; species Chryseobacterium sp. HMWF035. Next base: position 4,112 of record NZ_QEHP01000055.1, read on the forward strand.
TATTTTCTGCACTTTGTTCTGCTGTAACCTCAATCCAAGTAAAGCGTCTTCTCATTGCAAAATCGAAGCTTTCAACGCTTCTGTCGATATCATTCATTGAACCTATTATGTAAACATTTTCGGGTACATAAAAAACCTCGTACTCGTTATTGTGTAAATTCGAATACTGAGTTTTAACGGCTCCCTTTTTCCCTCTGTAGCCAGGATCTATAGAAAAGAAGAGTTCTCCAAATATTTTTGAAATTTCACCTCTATTAATTTCATCAATTACAAATATGAAATCTTTTTTCATGATTTCTATTCTAGGTTCTTCAACTTTTTGTTTGAGTTTGTCTCTTAATTGTTCTAAAATCAAAAATATAAAGGTATATTGATATTTAAAACGAGTATTAAATACCCTCTGAATATCAGTAGGTTTCTTGACATCATCGGCTTTTTTTAATACTTCTATTACGTCTTTTTTGAAAACTAATTGTCGCTCCATTGATTCATTATTCAATATTTTTGCATAAAAACAGTCGTCTTTTTTAGAATGTTGGACAATAACAAATTGATTGGAATTATTATTGTAATCAAACTTTTTTCCATTCTGAATGGAATCTGCCAAAAAGTTATCCAAAATTGATTCAATATTACTTTCACTTTGTATTTCATCAGGTGTTTTTTCGGAGTCTACTAAATTTTCTGCTGCTTTGTCACAAAATGATTTGAATATACCAGTCTTAATTTCAAAACCAATTATTCCGTTTTCATCTGGTGATGTAGGTCTAAGCCCTTCAACAAAGTCTGTATAATCGTAAGATGGATGAAATTGTACAAAATTAAATTGTCCGCTTTCTTCTAACTCTACATCGGTTTTAACACCAACCATTTGCATTGCAATTTGCTTGGCTAAAAATGTTTTACCTGTTCCAGGTGCGCCTGTGAGGATGATATTCTTGTTTGTTTTTAGTAAGTCTACAAAGTTTTGTATGTTTTGTTGTTTTATTGTCATTTCTAATTCCTTGTTTATGGTTTCTACTAATCTTTTGTCATTCTCATTTTTATGAGGATGTAATTGATAAAGTGCTGGTATTTGTTTATTGTCGCCGTAATAGGCTGTTCCTTTGAAATCGAAGTTGAGGTTAAAAACTCTTTCTTTTGTCAAATACGGATTAAGGTATCTGCAATATGCTCCACTTGGAGTATTTTCAATTTCTTGCCATTCACATTTGTCATTTGAAACTATACCAATTCCAAAAATGTGGGGAATCCATTTTTTTCTTTGAGCATTAATTATTACATCGCCTTTTTTTATTACATTTATAAATGTGTTTCCAAACTGATTGCCTTCGTCCCAACCAATAAAAGAATAAGGATTGTTTGAAATAAATTCTTTCCACCTATCTTCTTCTTCATTATTTTTTACGTTTGGGGATATTACCCAGTAATTTCTACTTTTCATTCTTGTTACTTTCTATTTAGTTGTCTTTCATACTACCGCACAGTATTTTGCATTTTGACGATGGTATTAGACAACAAAATCATGCTGAATTAAAAAAAATCTCAAACTTCAGTTAAAAATTAAAATCTTTTGGCTCTCCGTTCAGTTCCCTGCCTCTCAGAATAGTTTCTTTCCATTTTTTGCTCATATTCATATAGTTTTTAAATTGTTCCTTCTCTTTTTCTGTGCCAAGTGAAATTCCTAATCGATAGGTCGCCTTATACTTTTGGAAAGCAAGAGGTAAATGCTCTATAGTTTTTTTTAATTTATAGTTTTCTACTGCTCTGCTTAAGGCTATGCGATAATCTTCGTGAGCCTCTATGGGAATCTGTTCATCTTTTATTTCGGATAAATATTGCAGATTCTCATTTGCCCGTTCATTTTCATAAGTATGATGGTGCTCTGTTCCTTTTAGATATTCTGTTATGAGCTTCCGGGTTTGTTTATCCTCTAAGATTTGTGCTAAGGCTATGTGTAAGTTGATATCAAAAATATTCATATAAGGTTTTTCTAATTCCGGATCTGTTACATATGGAACAGGAGGGGTATGTCTTTGAGAATCTTCAATGCATAAATTTTGATAAAATCTTTCTTTTTTCCCTTTTATATCGGGAAGGATAAGAAGAACTCCATTGCCTGTTTTCCCGTTATGATAATCATACCATTCGGGAAAGTCTCTGTTTTCATTATTGTTTTCATAAGCTGCTTTTATTCCATCATAATCCTGCCAGTCCTGAAGCCAGTCTTGTTCAAACTCTGCATTGTTTTGTGAGAAGTACTGGCAATACCAGTCCACCTCCTGCTGAGTAATCGGAGCAATAAAAGAACAATTAAGTATATCTTCTTCCCATGCTCTAAAGTCAAAGGTGATATCGATTTCTTTTATTTCCAGTTGCCCGGCTCGCCAGAGACATTGTGCATCAAAAAGTTTTTTTTGTTGTATTATGGACAAATGTCTGAATGCAGCGTCAATCCATTCGTTTTGTTTTTCCTCGTTTAATCTTCGGTACATTTCACCCCATTTCAAGCCGGATGCTTTGATGTTAGCATATGCTTTGCAAAAGTTTTCCATGGAATATTTTTGATAAATCTTACAGTATTCTTGTACTGCAGGGGTTTCCAGAAGTTCTTTTGTCCATTGTTCACAAAATTCATGGTAATCTGTATTTTTTTCTTCGCTCATTGTTTTTTTTAAAAATTAGCAGTTAGGCATTAAGGAAAAGATTAGAACACTGGTATAATGTCTTGGTCTTTATCTATTCAAATTTACAAATTCCTCTGGTTAGGTGATATTTTGATAGGTATTATCTTAGGCATCCATAATGAAAACCCAGCAAGCTATTTATGATTACATCTATTGCTTAGAAAAGGAAGAAAACGGACACAAGGAATTAACAATAATACTTGAAAAATTCAAGTTTTACAATTCAATCTACAAAACATCATCCTCTTGCTTTTTTTCCTTTAAAAAAAGAATGAATGGGGCGTAATGAAAGGTTTGCAATATCGATATTCCATAACGGCTCACTCTCATTGACAACGACCAACGATCTGTTTTTTATGTCGAATTCTTCCACAAAACAATAATAAAGCATCTGGTTAATTCTTACCTGAATCCGTTTACTATTATAGTTTAAATTGACGTATAGATAATAGACTTTATCTGAATAGCCATCATAAAAAAGTGACATGATGCGCTCCTTTAAAAATCTTTTGCTTTTGCTTTGGGTCCAGCTGTTTAGTCGTTTTATTCTTCCTTTATTTGAAATCTGAAATTGATCTTCCATCCTAGGAATAGATTTCCAGAGTTCGCCGGGAAGATCTTCGAGAGATAAGTTCATACAGGCAGGAGGGTTACTTTCATCAATTTCAGGCATGCCTAGTCTTTTCCAAAGAGTCTTGTTGAAGACTTTATCAAATTTAGTCTTTTTAACCGATATAAAGTCTTCTTTTGTAGGGATATAGTCTTTTGGAAACCACCGGAATTCTGCTGCGGTGAAATGTTCTCCTTCTATGACATTCAAAATATTTACGCGGCTAATGCCGAGAGTATCTGCTGCAATATCAATATTTTCAAAAACCGCAACGAAGATACCTTCAACTGTATATTGGTTTACTGCCTGATCAAAATTCCCCTTCTTACCTCTTCCTGCTTTCATGGTCTTATAATGTACATTACTTACAGACAGTTTCTCTAGGTTACCGGCGTGGATATGAAACTGGTTATGATCTTTAAATGATATTAAGACTTTGTGATCATCCATGTCAAATTTTTCAACAAAATGGTAATAGACCAAGCGGGCAACCGATTTACCAAACGTCCTTCCTTCCAGTGAAAGTTCACAACGAACATTATAAAAATCTTTTTGCACATATTTGTTAAAATACTTGAAGGCGTGCAGTTTTTTAATGCGGTCTGACAGATTCCATTTTCCTCCATATGAGTTGATTACACAGCGTTCCAGACTTTTTATCCTTCCATAGTTAGAAATCATGTAATTTTCAAAACCTTCAATTACTTTCCATTCTTCATCTGGGAGATCCTCAATAGAAAGATTTAAAAGAACTTCTGTAAGATATTTGTCTTCTATGTCTATGGGCAGCTTCATATAGCTGAATTTTCTAAAATTTCATAAATATTTTTAAATTTCAAAACCATCTTCAATAATAAATTTCTGTAGTAGGTTATGTATTCTGATGTTTACTTTGAAAGCAGGAATAGTTTTTCCTTCCATTTTTTCAAAATATTCTTTTGCTCTGATTTTATCGACGGTGTTTTTTAATTCGTCAAACCGGCCATATTCGTTGATATTTGCTTCTGTTAACCCCGATGACATAAGTAAACGAAGTTTTGACTCATTAAGTCCAAGTAGTGTTGAGATTTTTTTTATCTGATCATTCTTTGCATTGAACTCATATTCAGTGATATATTCTCTAAAGGTCTTTCCACTTTCAAGATTTGCAATACCTGCTTGAACGTCACGGATAAAAAGGTTTGCACATTTTTGCTCTTCCTGTGTTAAGGTGGCGAACGATTTATACAATTCGTCAAGGGTATTTTGTAATTCATTTGAATCAACATTCCCTTTTTTAAGCTCCTTGATATACTTATCAAATCGGGAGTTCATATAGTCGGAATCAATTTTATCTGTATCTATCTCTGTCAAATAGCCTTCTATTTCATAAGGTACATCACCTCCTCCACCATTACCGCCAGTATTGAACAATTCTTTGTAACGAAGTGCCAAAATCAAATAGGTATTTTCATCCAATGCCATTTCAATGGTTATTCTGTCTTTGCCTTTTCCAAAACTGTATGCCGGTTTGCTCCAATTGAAACCTTGAATTTTTGCTGCTTCTAAGTAGTTATTGAATCTTTTAAATTGCTGGGCAAATCTTCCTCTTTCAGATAAATCATCAGCAAGTCTCTCGAAATTCTCAATCCCTGCTGTTCTGAATAAGTTTTCAATTTCTCCGAAAACGTGATTCATCGAATTGAGATTTGAATCTAAATGCTCAACGAAAAGACCAATCGGTTTATCTCCTGAATATAATTTTACTGCATTATTGATGTTACGCTCCATTGTATGAGGCTTACGATAGTATCTTATGGTTCCAAACGGTTTGTCGGGACCAAAAAGCCGATTGGTTCTCGAAAATGCCTGGATAATATTTTCATACTCCAAAACTTTATCCATGTAAAGCGTATTGATCCATTTGGAGTCAAAACCTGTCAGCATTTGATCTACTACAATCAATAAATCAATTTGTTTTTCAGGAGTTGTTTCTATTCTTAAATAAGGTTCTTTGTGTGCAAGTCTTGCAGCTATGTCTTTTTTGAATTTCGCATGATTTGCCAATCTGAAATCCTGTTCATATCGTTCATTGTAATCAGTCATGATTTCAACAAGACCGTCCTCCTTATATTCAGCGTTGTCATTGTTGTCAATGTGTTGGTCAAATAATGCTGTAATTTTTAAGTCTGGATTTTCTGCTTTAAACAAACGGTAATATAGTATTGCATCAACAATACTGCTTGTAGCAAATATGGCATGGAATTTTCCATTTTGGCTCAACACTATCCAGTTTCTTATAATATCTTCAACTACTTTTTGATGATGTTCGTAACGGTCATATTGTGAAGTGGGTAAGTAGTCTTCAATTCCCCGAATATAGCGACCTGAAGCGTCAACATAACCCGCCATTCGAACACTGTTCATATATTTATTAAATACCTGTGCTTTTCTTGGATCGGATAATGCTTCTGCTTCATCATTTGCCCTTGATTTTTCTAATGCAACAGCTAATCGTAAATCCCGGTCTCTGTAAGTCAGTATTTTGTATGGATCAAATCCAAGAACATTTTGATCACGGATACCATCTGCAATACTGTATCTGTGCAATTCATCACCAAAAACGGTGGATGTGGTATTAAAGTGTCTTTGGTTTTCATGTAAAATAGGAGTTCCTGTAAAACCAAAAAAAATGGCAGATGAAAAAGTCTTTTTAACTAAGGGAAGCATTTCAATACCCATAGCAGTTCGGTGTGCTTCATCTACAATAAAAACAATTCGTTTTTTATTTATAAGCAGAAGGTCGTGAGCATTTAGCCAACCTTCTTCATCTTTAATGTTGCTCATTTTCTGGATAGAGGTTACAATCAACGTATTTGCAGGGTCGTCACTTTTAAGTTTAGTAACCAAAACCCCTGTGTTTTCTGTTGCTTGTACGTCTTCATTCTCCTCAGCAAAGCCCCGGTATTCTTTTAAAGATTGTGTACCCAATTCAATTCTGTCCATCAGGAAAATTACTTTATCTGCATCCTGCGAATTTGCAATGAGCTGGGCAGATTTAAAGCTGGTCATAGTCTTACCCGATCCTGTCGTATGCCAAATAAACCCGCCTAAGGCATGTTTACTTTTCCAATCGGTTTTGGCAACTTTATCTGAAATGGCACTGGCCGCAAAGTATTGATAACTCCGCATGACTTTCAGCACTCCATCGTTGCCGTCCGCTACGGTATAAAAACCAATTAACTGGTGAGCCATGGGAATAAACAGCAACGAAGATGCAATATCGCTCCAGTAGTTTATTGGTTCATTATTGAAATCTGCCCAATGAAAATAGAAGTCTTTATTGAATTTGCCATCGGGTCCCGGGTTAGCGAAATAAACCGTTTCCTTAGGCTCCATTGCCACAAAAATTTGAACCAGTGAAAATAAGCCTGTAAAAACTCCGCTTCTTGCATAGTTTTCTATTTGATAACATGCCTGGCTAACGGAAACTCCACTTCTTTTCAGCTCGATATGAATAAGCGGCATACCATTGATTAAAAGCATTAAGTCTCCACGTCTGTCATTTAAAATTTTCGACTTAGTAGGAAAGACAGGTTGCTGAGCGATTTGGTAACGGCTTTGTCCTGCCGAAATCTCATGCCTGTCGTATATCTTAAGGCTTATTTCTTTCCCAAAATGCAACTCGTCGTCCGGATTATCTCTTTTTATGGAAACTGTCTTGCCATTGATAAAACCGTTTAATTTTAAAGGAGTTCGCAAAGCATTGATTTGCTCCAAAATCTGCTGCATCTCCCCCTCAGTAAGCGGAAAGTCATTTAAACGGTCTTTACCTCTGTTGTTTTCAAAAAGAATGTTTGCCCAGTTTTGGAGCAAATCTTTTTCAGTAGGACGTTTTAACACTTCCTTTTCCCATCCTTTTTTAGATAGGGCTTGTATCAATGCTTCTTCAAATTCTGATTCTGTGGTAAAAGTCATAGCATTTTATTATATAAACATTTTGGCTAAAAATGCTTTTTTGAGGTTGTTTAGTTTTTCGATTTGGGTATTGTGTTGCGTAATCAAATCGTCAAGATTTTTGAAATACTCTCCTATGACTACTTGTTCATCAAACTCTGGAAGTGAAATCTTTAAATGCATAACCTTATTTTTTGAAATATTATATCTTGAAATACCTTGAGCCAATAAAATCATTTGGTCTCTGAATGTTTTTGTTCTTAAAATATTTGCTAAAAAATAATTATCCAGTTTAATTTTGGGTCTGTAGCCGAAACAAAAGCTATTTAAATAAACATTTTTTTCATTTCCTGTCCAAACAGATGACATACCTACCTCTGCCGAAGTTTCAGATGATACTGTAAATAGTACATCTCCTGTAATAACTTCGTTTTGTGTTGAATCAATTTCTATTTTATCTATTGCATTAATATCAGAAATGGGGTTTGAAAAAACATTCATGTAAGTTATGTATCTTCCTTTACCATGTCCAAAGTCACTTTTAGTTTTTCCTGACAAGCCTGTATATGGATTCCCAATATTCCCTAACTTAAAATTCTCCCAGTTTCCTTTGAACCCTTTAAAACGAATTTCTGGAACAGTTTGTCCTTTTTTTGGAAATATTTTATCCAACATAGCTTTTTTAAGCGCTTTTAAGTTGGTTTGTTTTTTTTGATGCTCACTTATAAGTTTATCAAAATTTCTTAAATAATCTCCAATCTTTTTTTGCTCATCGATATTAGGTAAATTTACATGTAATTCCATCACTTTATTTTTGGAAATATTGTACCTTGAAATTCCTTGAGCTAAAACTTTTATCTTATTACGAAAAGTTGGAGTCCTCAATAAATTAGCTATGAAATAATAATTTATTTTTGTTGTGGGTCTGTATCCAAAACAAAAACTATTTAAGTAAACATTATTTAGATTTTCTGTCCACACTGATGACATTCCTACATCTTCAGGTGTCTCAGAAGAAACAGTAAATAGAATATCACCTTTTTTTACTTCATTTTGCATTGGATCTATACCAATTTCTCCAACGGAGTTTAAATTTGAAATTGGATTTGAAAATACATTTAAGTAAGTTATATATCTTCCTTCACCATGACCAAAATCTTTTTTGGTTTTTCCTGATAAACCTGTGTAGGGATAACCAATATCTCCAAGTTTAAACTTTTTCCAACTTTCTGCAAAGCCAGAGAAACGTACTTCAGGATTTTCTTTTTCTTTATCCATTTTACTCCCCAGTTTTTAAAAGGGTTTTCAATTCGGTTAATCCTTTCATATCAAACTCGTTACCTTCCAAGTCGCCAATCAACAATGACAAGGTGCTTTCTGCTTCCTTAATTTCTTTTGCTACGTCTGAATAGGTAATGGCGTACTTGTCAGCCAATGCCTGAACTTTATGGGTAAGCTGCGTGATGATGGTTTCGGGCAAATTGTTTAATGAAGAAACAACAGGAACAATCCATTTTAATTCCAGCAATTCAAATACTTGTTCGTCTGTTAGGTTTTCAATGGTTTCTTTGGTTTTAGCAATAAGCTTAGCACTTTCAGATTTAATCTGCGACTTTAGTGTTTTTTCTTTAGATATCAACTCATCAACTTTCAAGATTATCCACTCAAAAGATTCCTCATCAATAATAGCTCCCTTCTTTTGCTCTGCTCTGATGATTTTTGCCTCTTTTACAACCATTGCATTGACGAAGGCATCCTGAGCATCATTCACCAGATCAGATTCTTTATCTTCTTCGGAAAGTTTATCTAATAATTCTTCGTATTCCGCTGCTATTTTTGCAACTTTATTTTCCTTATCTTTTATATTGCTCAGCTCTTTTTTTAGGTACGTTTCCTGCACCAGTAAAAATGGCATTATTCGTCCCACCCAACCGTCTTGGATCTCTTGTTCGGTATCACCTTTTTTGCGGGTAACCATATTAGGGTCAACTTTTTTTACTGTCTCAAATCCTTCTGTTTGAATAATCTCCAAATCTACATTGATTACACCCCATTCATTATCTAAAAGCTGGTAGGCTTCATACTTGTCGATCAGCTTGATATTTTCAAGGCGTTTAAATATATCGTCACTTAGAACCGTTTTCTCTTTATTTATCTTAACTGTTAATACATTGGTCAGCAATTCAGTTTTCAGGAAATTGTTAAAATCTCCAAATACCGTGTTATATTCATTTAAAAACTGCTGAACACTTTCATGTTCTTTTATTGCAGAAATTATATCGTCTACAATTAAGTTTGAATTAACAGGTGAGTTTTTAGCAAACAATTTGTTTCTAAGTTTTGGAAATGCCTCCCAAAACTCTTGCAATTCGTCAATTTCATTTTCAGGGATACCGCCAAACATAGAAGCATAGATGTCCCACGTTTCAGGATTTTCTGACGAATCTACATAACGGGGTATATTGAGATTGTACTCATTGTTTCTGATTTCTTCTCTGGTGACAACCTTTGCAAATTTGTCGGTGGTTACACGGTCACGAACTGTATCGGCAATTCGTTTAATATCTGAAGCTCTTAGTTTGTTATTTTTTCCCTCTTTTACAAACCCTTTGGATGCATCAATGATCAAAACGTCTGTATTAGCACGTTTCTGTTTTAATATCATGATGATTGTAGGGATACCTGTTCCGAAAAATATGCTTGGTGGCAAACCTATAATAGCATCAATATGATTGGCTTCAATTAATTTTTCACGAATAACACTTTCCTCTCCGCCACGGAACAAAACACCATGCGGCAATACAATTGCCATAATACCATCGGGTTTAATATGATATAAATCGTGAAGTAAAAAAGCGTAATCAGCCTTTGCTTTAGGAGCAAGACCAAATCTTGAATAACGCGGGTCTGCTTCTTTATTTTCTGAATCCCACTTTTGCGAATAAGGCGGATTGGATACTACCGCATCCACATAAAGCGGATTGTAACTGCGTACCGGATCATTTTCATCAAAATAAGGCCAGTCATCTTCTAAGGTATCTCCATTTCTCGTTACAATATTATTGGGCAAGATACCTCTCATCACCAAATTCATTCTCGTAAGGTTATACGTATTTTCCTTGAGTTCCTGTGCGTAATATTTGATATTGTTTTCATCATCAATGTGTTTCGCAACGCTGCTCCCGATATTAATAAGTAATGATCCTGAACCGCTGGTGGGATCGTATATTTGAATTTCCTTTTTATCTCGTAAATGATGTGCGATAATTTCCGACATCAATACAGAAACTTCATGTGGAGTATAAAATTCACCTGCTTTTTTTCCTGCATTAGCAGCAAATTTTTCAATTAGGTATTCATATATAAAACCAAGTACATCATAATCCTGCTTACCATCCATTGGAATATCCTTAATCAGCTGTAACAGTCCGCTTATTGCTTTTGTTTGGGATGCCGAATTATCACCTAACTTACTTAATCCGGTTTGCAAAGTTTCAAAAATTCCGTCAAACAATTTTTTATGTGCAGGACTTATCAATCGGCTGAAAGCTGAAAGGGCATCACGAACATTGGCTACATCAAAGTCTTTACCCATATTTATCCACGTAGAAAACAGGTCTTTATAGGCGATGAAATATCCGATATTTGTCTTTATGTGTTCAACAGTTTCTGTATCTTCTTCGCTCAATGCTTTTATATCCGCATCAGTAAAATCTTCTTTTTTTGCGAATTGAAGTTCCTTTTCTGATAAGTATTTATAAAAAATAAACCCTAAGATATAGTCTTTGTATTCATTAGCTTCAATTTTAGAACGCATCTGATTGGCAGATGCCCATATTTTTGCAGCTAGTTTTTGCTTATTCATTAATCTTTCTTTTAAAACTTAATTAATTTTACATGGTAAATGTACTAAAAAAACATCTTGCTGTCGAGCCTTTGGTAAAATTGTCATGAGGCAATTTAGATTTTATAAATTTTCTTTTTATAGATTTCAAGGCAATAAAATATTGTCCCATAATATCTGTTTAAATAGTTTTATTCCGGCTCCTTGCAAATTCCTTGCAAATTTTAAAAATATAATGCAGTAGGAGAGATGTGTAAAAAGATTAAAATAGAAAGGGTATAAATTAAAGGTTGAAAATTAGTCCATTTAAAACCATTGTAAGCCAAAATTTCCTTGCAAATTATGTGCAAATAAAAAAGAGTTACAGTTTTTATTGCTGTAACTCTCTGATTTCCAAGCTCCTCCTGCTGGGCTCGAACCAGCGACCCTCTGATTAACAGTCAGATGCTCTAACCAACTGAGCTAAGGAGGAATGTCCTTTGTTTTAAGTGGTGCAAATATAGGACGAATATTTATACCCTGCAAATATTTTTTTAAAATTTTGTAAAAATATTATAGTTTTCCGGCAAAGATCTTGAAGATGTCGCTTCCGAAGATCAGTAACATCAAGCCTAACAGGAAGATAACACCGATCATCTGTGCGTTTTCCAAAACTTTCTGAGGAACAGGTTTACCAACGATCATCTCATAAAGCGTGAAAAGAACGTGTCCTCCATCCAATCCCGGAATAGGGATCAGGTTTAGGAATGCCAGCCAAACCGAGAACATCGCGGTAAAGCCCCAAAATGCAGCCCAGTTGATCGAAATTTCGCCATTGGCATTTCTGTCTACCGGCATGTTTTTTACAATCGCAATCGGGCCTCCTACATTTTTGTATCCCTGAATCTTAGAATTAAACATAATTTTAAACTGCTTCACCTGCATGGTTAAAGACTCAATAGATCTTTCAAAACCTCTGGGAATAGATTCTCCGAAAGAATATTTTTTATCCGTAATAACGTTCGCTAATGCTTTCTGATCTACACCAACACCTAATTTTCCGTTTTTGTCAACAGATGCAGTAATTGTTTCAGGTTTTCCGTTTCTTACAACTTCTATGTTTACTGTTTTTCCTTTATTTTCAGATAAAGAAGAACTTACTTCATCAAAATAAGGCGTCTGTTTTCCATTGATGGCAACAATTTGATCCCCTTTTTTCAGCCCTGAAGCCTGAGAAGCAGGAGTTGCCAGAGAATCGATAATCATTGGAAATCTCGGCGTAATATAAAGTTTGGCTTCTTTTTGTTTTAAAACTTCTGCAACCCCATCCTTATTAACAGGAAAGGTTACTTCTTTTCCGTTTCTAAGTACCGTTACGTTATCTCCCAAAAGAATATTAATAGAAGCATTTTCTAACCTTTCAGCGGGTTTTCCGTCGATATTAATGATCTTATCACCATTCTGGAATCCCATTTTTTTTCCGGCCTCCGTAACCCCGATTCCGTTGTTGAATTTGGTAAGATCTGTGTATGTTTCACCGTTAAAAAGCGAAAGACACGAGTAAATTAACCAAGCTAAGAAAAAGTTAACCGTAACACCGCCCAACATGATAATAAGTCTTTGCCAAGCAGGTTTTGCACGGAATTCCCATGGTTGTGCAGGCTGCTTCAACTGTTCGGTATCCATGCTTTCATCCACCATTCCGGCAATTTTTACATATCCTCCGAAAGGAAGCCATCCGATTCCGTATTCCGTTTCGCCAATTTTTTTCTTGGCTAAAGAAAACCACGGATCGAAGAACAAATAGAATTTTTCAACTTTGGTTTTAAAGTATTTGGCGGGTAAGAAATGCCCAAGTTCGTGTAGGATAACCAGGATAGAAATGCTCAATATAAATTGAAACAGTTTGATTGCTATTTCCATTAATGCTTTTTATGTTTAATTTGCAAAGGTAACAATTATCAAAACTATGCCAAATAAAAAAGCTCCCCGAAAAGAGAAGCTTTGTCATATAATGTAATGATTTATTATAAATTAATCGAAACTCCGAGACTGCCATTGTTGCCGACTTCTGCAAAAACGCCGATTCTTTCAGTAAAAAAGTACCTCGCTCCGATATGAGCTCCCAATCCGAAATTACTGCCTACAACTCCCACATCTGCGCCCGGATAAATATCAAGTTTTTCAGGAAGCTGTAGAGCGTCTTTCAGATGAAAATTGATTCTTCCGAATACAAAAGCACGGTTTTTATCATCATTGTCTTTGTAATTATCAAAATAAATATTCAATCCGGCTCCTACAGAAATTAATTTATTCAATCCATAATCATAGGTTCCTGTAATTCCTGTTCCGTAACCCCATGCGCTCAGTCCGGCATTGATTTTCTGATCTCCTTTTCCTGTCCACGCCTGAGCATTGACAAATGTTCCCGCAAGCATGAGAACAAACATTAAAAACAACTTCTTCATAAATTTTACTTTTTACTGATTACTAATATGATTTACTTTTTGTTGGTTTATCGCAAGAACGTTAAATTTTGACTATCATGACACTTTAAGACGCATGAAAAGCATAGACTATTCAATGATAATTCATTATAAATCTTATCGGCGATAAAATTCTTTGCGATTAACCAAAAAATAAGGCTAATTTCTATTGATTAAATATCCGCAACAAAAATAAAACCGAAATCATTGAAAAATCGTATTTTTAGGGAAGTTTTTTAACAAAGTTTATGAAGATTACGGGACTTAATTTAGATATCATCTGGAAAAATAAAGCAGAAAACTTTAACCTCAGTGAAAAGGAATTACAGAATCAGGAAGCGGATCTCTTTCTTTTGCCTGAAATGTTTTCCACAGGCTTTTGTATGGATGCTTCCGAAGTTTCCGACAGAAATCTGGAATCGCTGGAGTTTTTAAAAAAAATGGCGAAGGAAAAAAATGCAGCGTTTTGCGGAAGTGCTCCGGTTGAAGAAAACGGAAAGTTCTACAACAGAATGTATTTTGTGCAGCCCGATACTCAGGTTGAATTTTATGATAAAAGACATTTGTTTTCTTTTTCTGGGGAAGATAAGGTGTATACTCCAGGAAAAGAAAGGGTGATCGTAAATTATCTGGGGTTCAGAATTCTTTTGCAGGTGTGCTATGATCTTCGTTTTCCAGTTTTTGCAAGAAATAATGATGATTATGATGCGATCTTATATGTGGCAAACTGGCCTGAGAAAAGAGTGGGAGCATGGGAACATCTGTTAAAAGCGAGAGCTATTGAAAATCTGTCCTTTGTTTTTGGATTAAACAGAATCGGGACCGATGGAAATAACCTGTTTTATCAGGAAAGTTCACACTGTTTTTTTGCAGACGGAACAGAAATTTCACAGAAAAACGGAAATCTTGTAACAGCAGAATTAAATTTAGAAGAACTGAAAGATTTCAGAAGCCATTTTCAGTTTTTAAATGACCGCGATTCATTTTCAATTGAATTTTAAAGAAAATATATCAAAATTAAGGCTAAAATTTTCTCAATCTTAGCCTTAATCTTTATTTTTATGCATACTGCTTTAGAAGCTGAGTCAATGTATTTACATCATGCACACCGCTTTCTTTCCAGAGCATTTCTCCCTGTTTAAATATGGCTAGTGTAGGAACTCCGCGAACGCCGTACTGATTGGCAAGAGCGGGATATTGATCCACATCTACCTTAATAATTCTTGCTGCACTTCCTATATTTTCTTTTACGGCATTTAAAACAGACGACTGTACTTTGCAAGGTTGACACCACGTTGCAAAAAAGTCAATGAGAACAGGTCTTTCCGAATCGATAATTTCCTGAAATGCTTGAGACATAGTTGTTGGTTTTATTTTAAAAGAAACACTTTAGTTTAAATTTTTGAAAAGCTTGCCATTTAAAATCACTTAAAAAAAACGGGGATTACCGAAAACTTTGTGCTGTTAAATGCTTTTCAGTCAATAAACTAAAGCGCTGTGACATTTATATTGAATGCAATGATTCTAAAAATCTTAATATTACATTGTTTTCGACTGACATACGAAATCCGAAGTCGGGAATTTTTCCGTTTTCTTAATTGCGCCGAAACCTCCTTCTATTTCAGTAAAGTTTCTGATTCCGTTAGAGTTAAGGATGCTTGCCGCAATCATGCTTCTGTAGCCTCCTGCACAATGAAGGAAAAAATGCTCAGAATCATCAATCGTGTGAACCCAGTCGCTGATTACGTCCAAAGGTTTATTGTAAGCATTATCGATATGTTCCGCAGAATATTCCGAGATCTTACGGACGTCAATTACTTTTGAGTTTTCATTATAAAGTTCTGCAAATTCTGCAGAAGAAATTCTTTTTACCTCATCTGTTTCTTTTCCGCTGTTCTTCCAAGCTTCAAAACCTCCTTTAAGATAGCCAAGAACATTGTCGAATCCAACGCGGCTCAGTCTTGTGATGGCTTCTTCTTCCATGCCTTCATCTACAATAAGCAGTAAAGGATGCTTTACATCCACAATCAGAGTTCCCACCCATGGTGCAAAATCTCCTTTTAATCCGATATTTACAGAATTCGGAACAAATCCTTTATAAAACTCTCCCGGACTTCTTGTATCTAAAATTAACGCGCCTGTTTCTTCTGCAAATGCTTCGAAATCTTCAACGGAAACCGCCGTTAAACCTTTATCCATTACCGAATCAAGACTTTCATAACCGCCTTTGTTCATGGCAACATTCATCCCGAAATATTTCGGTGGAGCCGTTAAACCGTCTAAAACTTCGCGGATAAAAGATTCTTTATCTGGCTGATTTAAAGCATAATTTGTTCTTTTTTGATTTCCCAGAATATCAACTGTTTCCTTCTGCATATTTTTTCCACACGCAGAACCCGCTCCATGAGCCGGATAAACCGTGATGCTGTCATCCAAAGGCATAATTTTCGTGTGAAGACTGTCATATAAAATTCCTGCAAGGTCTTCTTGAGTAATACTTCCTGCTTTCTGGGCAAGATCGGGTCTTCCCACGTCTCCTAAAAATAAAGTATCTCCTGTAAAAATGGCTGTTTCAACTCCGTTTTCGTCGATCAGAAGGTAAGTGGTGCTTTCCATCGTGTGACCGGGAGTGTGAAGAGCCTTTATTTTTACTTTTCCGATTTCAAAAATCTGGCTGTCTTCTGCAATAATGGCTTCAAACTCAGGCTGAGCGGTAGGTCCGTAAACAATAGGCGCTCCTGTTTTTTTGCTTAAATCCAAATGTCCCGAGACAAAGTCTGCATGGAAATGCGTTTCAAAAATATATTTTAAAGTTACACCGTCTTTTTCCAACCGATCCAGATAAGGTTTTACTTCCCTTAGCGGATCGATAATCGCTGCTTCATTCTCAGATACGATGTAGTACGCACCCTGAGCCAGACATCCCGTGTATATTTGTTCGACTTTCATTATGTGATTGTAACCGTTTTAATGTTTTATATTTGAAATACAAAAATCGGATTTATTTTTTTAAATACCACCAAAATAAAAAATGGATACTGATAGAATAAATCTATATAGTCTCCACATCACTGCAATCTGTAAAAAATTTTGTAGAAAATTTCATTGGTATCTTCAGAGATATTTTTATCAATTTTAAACTGAATATAATCTGCTTTTCTGGCTTCTCCCTCCGGATAATCGATCAAGCCGTGATATTTTTCGTAGATATGGTCTTTCAGTCTGCCGTTTTCAGCAATTCTTGTCATTTCTTCAAAATACTTTTTTGTATCCGGATTCATCTTCCAGTCGTTCTCATGAGTTTTGTAAAATTCAAGCATTTTTTCGATAGAATAGATTTCTGAGTCTATTTTCATATCATGAAATCCTGTTAAGATTTCTTTTTTCTCAAGATTTTTAGATAACCATACAATTTTAGCCTGTGCCGCTTCAGTTATTGCTTTCGTCATCATAGAATCTCTTTTTACGGAAGACGATAAGATAATATCGGGAACTTTATGAATGGGAAGAGTTTTTATAGAAGCCAAATCAAGGATTCCGAAATAATTTTCAACTTTGTCTTTAAGGTCTTTCAATTGATCTTTCGTCATATCATCACTGGAAACCCTTGTTTTGAAAGTCCAGCCGCCGCATTCATAAATAGAAAGAAGAGAATTTTTATTAATGTATTTTACACCGTTGAAAAAATCCTGTTGTCCTATTGCATTGTTAAATAAAGCATACACAAATCCCACTTTTAAATTTTCATTGGAAAGAGTTCCGAAAAAAGGCTTTATTTCTACATGATCATTGGAGTTCTGGTTTAAGGCATAATCGTAATTGTAAAATTCATCTCTCAGGAGCTGATTGTCAATATACTTTTTGGGATAAATATAAATTGTGAGAACAGTTTTATTTTTTTTTGAAGTTTTCTGAATATAACTCACTCCGACATTAGTTTCGGCTGCATCATAAGAAGTAATACTTTCGCGCTGAAATCCGGACCACAGTTCAGGAAACAGAGTCTGGGTTGCTTCGTGTTTGTAATCTCCTTTTACTTTCAGCTCTAAAGGCTGTTGTCTTTTCTGTGAGAAAACAATTGTGATACTGCACAAGAAAAGTAGTTGTATGTATTTTATCATGGCTTGTTTTTTTTAAGAATTAAACACAAACAAAAGTATTTATAAATTATTGATAAAAGATCATGATGATATTATTAGTCATACTGAAGAATATTTTACAAAAAACTTTATATTTATAGGTTAAAAAAGAGCAAATGGCAGACAAAACACAATTCATTGAAGAATTAAATGCGAGATACACTCCCAAAGGAGATCATATTATATTAGGAAAAGGAATGCTGGATGGCGAAGTCGTTCCTGAAGTTAATGTTACCATTCCGTTAAAAACCATTAACCGCCACGGATTAATTGCCGGAGCAACAGGAACCGGAAAAACAAAAACATTACAGGTTTTCGCAGAGCAGCTTTCGCATCAGGGAATTCCGTCTCTGGTTTTGGATATTAAAGGAGATTTTTCAGGGATCGCAGAAGCGGGAACTGAAAATCCTGCCATTCAGGAAAGATATGCCAAAACGCAGCTTCCGTATAATCCGCAGGCTTTTCCTGTAGAATTAATGACCATTTCCGGCGAAAGAGGCGTGAAGCTGAGAGCCACCGTTACAGAATTCGGTCCGGTTTTATTAAGCAAAATCTTACAGTTGAATGATACCCAGCAAAGCATCATGTCGATTGTATTTAAATATTGTGATGATAAAGGTCTCCCTTTAATTGATCTGAATGACCTGAAAAAAGTTCTTCAGTACGTCACAGAAAATCCACAGGGAAAAGCTGAACTTTCCTCTAATTACGGTTCGATAGCTTCTGCTTCTCTGGGCGCAATTTTAAGATCCATTGTTGCATTGGAACAGCAGGGAGCTTCCGGTTTCTTTGGAGAACTGAGTTTTGATGTTCATGATTTACTGGAAACAAGAGACGGAAAAGGAGTGGTAAACATTCTGAGAGTTGCAGACATTCAAAGCAAGCCGCAGTTGTTTTCAACATTTATGCTTTCCCTCTTTGCAGAAATTTACATGACCTTTCCGGAGGAAGGCGACAGCGGAAAACCAAAGCTGGTTTTGTTTATCGATGAAGCGCATTTAATTTTTGATGAATCTTCAAAAGCTTTGGTCTCACAGATTGAAACCATGGTAAAACTGATCCGTTCAAAAGGAGTCGGAATTTATTTTATCACGCAAATTCCGGGTGATGTTCCCGAATCGGTGCTTTCTCAGCTCGGTCTGAAAATTCAGCACGCATTACGAGGGTTTACCGCTAAAGATAAAAAGGAAATCTCCAAAGCAGTAGAAAATTATCCGATCACAGAATTTTATGATGCTCCAACGCTGATCCAGAATCTGGGAATCGGGGAAGCATTTGTTACCGCTCTGGATGAAAAAGGAATTCCTACACCGCTGGTTCATACCTATTTAATTTCCCCCGAATCAAGAATGGACGTTCTGAATGATGCGGAAATTTCAGATTTAACAAAAAGATCAGCTTTAGTTGCCAAATATGATAAAGTAGTGGATAACGAATCTGCATATGAAATTTTAGTGGGCAGAATGGAACAGGCTGCACAGGAAGCATCGCAGAGTTCTAACCAGAAGACAAAGCCTGTAAAAGAAGAACCCGGAATTTTCGAGCAGGTTTTACAGAGCAGGGCGGGAAGAACCTTTACCAGCACACTGATGCGTGAAGGAGCAAAAGCAATCTTGGGAATGCTTGGTCTGGGAGGAAGACGAAGATAAATATTTTTATTATTTTAGCAGAATTGCCTTATTCCTATTGATGTATTGGCATAAGTTATGTTTCCAGAAGTAAAGGAAATGAATCGTTAATCTAAAAAGAAGTTGTAAAAAATTTAAATGTATTCAATAATAGACATAGAAAGTAATG
Organism: Chryseobacterium sp. HMWF035; assembly: GCF_003094695.1. NCBI lineage: Bacteria > Pseudomonadati > Bacteroidota > Flavobacteriia > Flavobacteriales > Weeksellaceae > Chryseobacterium > Chryseobacterium sp. HMWF035. The sequence goes on from NZ_QEHP01000055.1 coordinate 23,590, forward strand.
GTGCAGGTTACAGGAAAGAATGCATTATCGATATTGCGGTTTACAGATATGACGGTCAGAAAATTGTGGACCAGTTTATTTCATTGGTAAACCCCGAAAGTGATATTACCCCTTTTGTGCAGAAATTAACCAATATTACCCCGAAAATGGTTAAAACTGCACCGAAATTCCACGAAATAGCCCGAAGAATTGTTGAAATTACGGCAAATACAACTTTAGTAGGTCATAACATCGATTTTGATTACAGAATGCTTCGCCAGTCGTTTCAGAGGTTGGGTTACGAATTTAAAATCAATACTTTAGATACAATTCCTTTAGCTAAAAAACTGATTCCTGATGAGGTAAGCTATTCTCTCGGAAAACTGGTGAAATCTTTAGGAATTCCTTTAACCAACCATCACAGAGCAGAAGGAGATGCAAGAGCAACATTGGAGTTATTCAAGCTTTTAATCTCGAAAGATACAGAAAACGAAATCATCCAGAAGCAGCATGATGAAACCAATGCGAAAACCTACATCAACAAAATCAAGGAATTAACGCAGGATCTTCCCAACGAGAAAGGCTTTGTGTATTTTCAGAATGAAGCGGGAAAGATCATTTTTTCCGATCATGTTCAGGATGTTAACAAATTTTCGAAAAAAGTTTTCAATTCCAAATCTAAAAAGTGGGAAACCATCCAGAAAGACGTTGAACAGATCAATTACGAACTTACCGGAACTGATATTATTGCCAAGCTGATTCTGAATTCAAAAGGAATTAAAAAAAGAGAAATCCTTCCTTTCGGTCTGTATTGTAGAAACGGAAAATATGTGGTGGAAAAAAATAAGCTGAATAAACTGGAAAAACCGATTTTGAAATTCAGGTCTTTTACACAAGGCTCGAAAGCTGTTCAGTTCATCGCAAAGTTCGAAGAATATAATGATATAGAGGTTTTTAAAAAGAAAATCGAATTCAGAAAACGAAATGAACTCTGGCTGGGACAAGGCAGAAAGTTAGGCGAAAAACTGTTTTTGATTGTCGAAAACGGAAAAGTGGTTTCTTACGGTTTTTATGAGCTTTTCACGCAGATTCAGACTTTAGGCAAGCTAAATAAATTAAAGATTGATCTTCTTTCACAATCTGCAGATCTTGTAAATGAGCTGCAGTTGGCTTTGCTGAGAGGAGATTTTGAAACCCTGCCTTTGCCGAAATAGAAGAGAAATGAAATTTATCTGATTAATAAGAAACCATTTTAAAATCAGGTTTTTAAAAATAAAAAAGAATTAGTATTTTTGTAAAAAATTAAAAGAAAGCAATGCTAAATTTTAAACAACATAAAACCGGTAAAAAGGGAACTGTAAAGTTCTCTAAGGTTTGGAATGTATAAAAGAGTTGTATTGCATAAAAAATAATTATGAATGGCAGACTCTTTTTTCGAAGAATCTGCCTTTTTTATGCTAAAAAGAAATTATGAATTCAAAAGAATTATTAAAGATTGCCAATGAGTTTGGCACCCCGGTGTATGTTTACGATGCCGAATCCATTAAAACACAATACGAGAAACTTACCTCTTCTTTCCTAAAACACACAAAGTTTTTCTACGCAGCAAAAGCGCTTACCAATATCAACATCCTGAAGTATGTGAAAAATCTGGGAGCTTCATTAGATTGTGTATCCATCAATGAAGTAAAACTAGGATTAAAAGCAGGTTTTACGAAAGAAAAAATACTTTTTACACCCAATTGTGTAGATCTTGCCGAGATCGAAGAAGCGATGACTTTCGGGGTGCACATCAATATCGATAATATTTCTATTCTGGAGCAGTTCGGGAACAAATACGGAAACTCTTACCCTATTTTAGTAAGAATCAACCCGCATATTTTTGCCGGCGGAAACTATAAAATTTCTACAGGACATATCGACAGTAAATTCGGGATTTCCATCCATCAGGTTCGTCATATCGAAAGAGTGATGAAATCTACCAATCTTAATGTGGAAGGTCTTCATATGCATACCGGAAGCGAGATCAAAGATCCGGATGTTTTTCTTCAGGCTTTGGAGATCATGCTGGAATTATCCGAACATTTCCCGAATCTGAAATATCTGGATATGGGAAGCGGATTTAAAATTCCTTATCAGAACACGGAAGAAGAAACCGACGTAAAAACATTAGGAAAAAAAGTGGAAAAAGTAATCTCCGAATTTTCAAAATCAACCGGAAAAAAATTCGAATTATGGTTTGAACCGGGTAAATTCCTTGTCGGAAAAAGCGGATATTTACTGGTGAAAGCCAACGTGATTAAACAAACAACGGCAACTGTTTTTGTCGGGGTGAATTCAGGATTCAACCATCTGATTCGTCCGATGTTCTACGATTCGTATCATGTGATTGAAAATTTATCGAACCCGAAAGGCGCGGAAAGAATTTATACCGTGGTAGGAAACATCTGCGAAACAGACACTTTTGCATGGGACAGAAAGCTTAATGAAGTAAGAGAAGGCGATATTCTCGCATTCCACAATGCAGGAGCTTATGGTTTTGAGATGAGTTCCAACTTTAATTCAAGATTAAAACCTGCTGAAGTTCTGTTTTTAGACGGAAAAGCACATCTCATCAGAAAAAGAGACGAGTTTGAAGACCTTCTGAAAAATCAGATCGAGGTATTGTAGATTGTTATAAAAAGGCTTAATTTTATTGAACAAATAGTAATAATTTATGAAAAAAATATTTTCAGTTTTGGCAGTAACGGTTTTTGCCTTTTCATTTTCCCAGACTTATGTAAATGTTTCTTCGGTTAAAAATCAGGTAGAAAATGTTTACAAAGGCGGACAGGAAAAATTTGAATATGATCTTACCAATAATTTGAGATATACAGCAAATGCATTTCAGACAAATGGTGATTTTACGTTGAATTTTAAAGTAAATGAAAACGGAGATATTACCGACGTTAAACTTTTACCTGAGCTTTATGATAAAGGATTTGAAAGAGAAGTAAAAAGAGATTTAGGAAGGATGAAAAAGCATTTTGCAGTAAATCAACCTAAAAATGTTTCCGTAGGATTAAGTTTCGGAAGAGATTTGAAACCTTCAGACGGAAGATTAGCGTTTCAGGGAAGAGACTCTTTTGCAAATCAGAATACAAAATAATCCGGCTCGAAGATATATGGAAGCTCCGCATTTTGCGGAGCTTTTTTTATTGTTTTTTAATATTTATTTTACGCTCTTGGCATAATCTTTACATCTCTACATTATCAGTCCATTCCAAAATAGTTCTGAAACATCAACACTAAAACATCAAAATATGGCTAAAAATATTGCAGAGCAAATTGTAGAAATGCTCGAAAACGCCAAAGTGAAAAGAATTTATGCCGTTACAGGCGACAGTTTAAACCATTTAAATATAGCTGTTAAAAAAAGCAGCATCGAATGGATTCACGTAAGGCACGAAGAAGCCGGAGCTTATGCCGCTGCTGCGGAAGCGGAACTGGATGGTTTTGCGGTTTGCGCGGGAAGCTGCGGACCGGGACACGTTCATTTAATCAATGGGGTTTATGAAGCGCACCGTTCTCATGTTCCCATGCTGGTTATTGCTTCCACGATTCCAAGTGAAGAAATGGGGATGGATTATTTTCAGGAAACCAACACCATTAAGTTATTCGATGATTGCAGTCATTACAACCAAATGATTACAAGACCGGAACAGGTTCAGAGAACGGTACAGACGGCAATTCAGCATGCAATTTCCAAAAAAGGCGTTGCCGTAATCGGTCTTCCGGGAGACGTTTCGGAGCTGGATGCAGAAGAAGCGGTGACTTCCAATAAAATTTTCAGAACAAATCCTGTTATTCGTCCTTCAGATGAAGAGTTAAAAGAACTCGCAGATCTAATCAACGACAGTAAAAAAGTAACGATCTATTGCGGAATCGGCGCGGAAAATGCCAATTCGGAAGTTGTGGAACTTTCAAAATATTTAAAAGCTCCGGTGGGATATTCTTTCCGCGGAAAAATGTCTATTCAGCCCAATAATCCCAATGAAGTCGGATTAACCGGACTTCTGGGACTTCCTTCTGCTTATCATGCCATGCACGAAGCCGATCTTCTGATTCTTCTGGGGACAGATTTTCCTTACGAGAAATTTATGCCCGTCAAAAACAAAATTGTACAAGTTGATGAAGCTCCTGAACGATTGGGAAGAAGAGCAAAACTGGAATTGGGATTAACGGGCGATGTAAAAGAAACCATCAAAGCACTTTTGCCATTATTGAAAGAAAAGACTGATGCCAATTTCCTTAAACAGCAGCTTGAGTTTTATGAAAAGGTTAAAGAAAATCAGCTTACGTATGTGAAAGATCCTGGAACCGAAAATGCCATTCAGCCGGAGTTTGTTACCCATACTTTGGATAAACTGACAAAGAAAGATGCAATTTTTACCGTAGATACAGGAATGTGTTGTGTTTGGGGCGCAAGATACATCACAGGAACCGGAGAACGGAAAATGCTCGGTTCTTTTAATCACGGTTCTATGGCGAATGCAATGCCGATGGCGATTGGAGCCTCTTTAGCGTATCCTGAAAGACAGGTTATTGCTCTATGCGGCGACGGAGGCTTATCAATGCTTTTGGGAGATATGGCAACGATTTTTCAGTATAAACTGCCGGTGAAAATTATAGTATTCAATAACCGGTCTTTAGGAATGGTAAAACTGGAAATGGAAGTCGGGGGAATGCCGGACAATGAAACAGATATGGTGAATCCGGATTTTGCAATGATTGCCCAAGCAATGGGATATCCCGGAAAAAATGTAAATAAACCTGAAGATGTGGAAGCTGCCATTAAAGAATGCCTTGATCATAATGGTCCTTATCTTTTAAATATTTTTACCAATCCGAATGCGCTGGCTTTACCGCCGAAAATTGAAGCCGCTCAGGTTTTAGGAATGACAAAATCCATGGCTCAGCTTATGTTGGGAGGAAAAATGGAAGAAGCGCTCGACACTGTGAAAAGCAATTACAAACACATTAAAGATCTATTGTAATATCCATCATCAGATAATGCTTTTCTCTCATTGGTTTAAGTATTATCTTTGTTTAAGTAAATTTAATTTTAATGAAAAATCCTATGAGAACGATACTAATACTTCTTACGTTTTTTGCATCAAATTTTGCTTTTGCCCAATTTAATGATGTAGAAGAAAGAGACGATAATTTTATGACGGAGAACAATAAAAATATTCTCAAAATAGATATAAAAGAGCCTCTGTTGCAGGTAGCCGTAAAAAACTGTAACGATTTTAAGGCGGCAAGTTTCGAAGGCGGAATTCCCGCTTACAAAGAAATGCTGAGAAAATATATGTACGATTACCTGAATACAGATTTCTATGTTCTGAATGGTGATTTCACATTTACCCTTACCGTAGACCAAAACGGAAAAGTCACCAATATCGAAGGAAGCCCGAAAGTTTCAAACAGTCAGGTGTTTTTTGATGATATGAAATATGTCGTAAGAAGAATCAAGAAAAACTGGATTCCTGCAAGCTGCAACGGACAGCCTGTAACATCTCAGATCAAAATAAAAATGAATCTGTCTTCCATTGCAACAGATGTATAAGACAACTTTTAATAACCATGAAAAAATATCTTTTAATTTTACCTTTATTGCTTATTGGCGGTAAAGGCTTTTCTCAGGAAAATACAACTCAGGTTCAGCAGACAGCGGAAAATTATCAGAAAGCAGAATTTCCGGGAGGCGATCAGGCATTTCAGAAAGAATTCATGAATATGGTTCATGCCTATATTGATATGGCTCTGTATGCCATTCAGGGAAAAGTTACCTTTGTGTTTAATATTGATTCCAGAGGAAAAATCAGCCAGATCGATGTTCTTCCGAAATTCAAAAACAATGAAATGTTTATCGACGATATGAAATATGCGGCGAAAAAAGTAAAAGGAAAATGGACTCCCGCAAAAAAGAACGGCGTTCCGGTCGATTCAAAATTTGTTATGAAGGTGAATTTCAGTAACAATACTTATGATCATGATTAAAAAGTTTTTGAGTTCTTCTGCAATCGTCATCTTTTTTGTATCGAATGCTCAGGTTTTAGATGAATACCCTAAAAATCAGGAATTTTATGAAGGCGGAATGGTAAATTTCTACAAAGAAGCTCATGATTATTTAGCAGCTGCTAACTTTAAAAAATGCAGCGATCAGGAAATTTATCAGCCAAGATTTGTGGTAACAAAAGATGCGGCTGTGAAACTGGTAAAAGATAACGACACTGCAAATATTGCAAAAAACAGATGTGCATACGATCTGTCGCTTGAACTTCTGAAAAATCTGAAACACTGGAAACCCGCGGAAGTAAAAGGAGGAAAATTCGGTGCTTTGGCAGAATTCATATTGTATCCGAATGATGTTATGGAAAATTATAAAGAAGGATATAACGCGAATAATTATGTTTTCTCTGCACAGTATCCAAAAGGGTACGAGAGATTTAGAAAGGATTTTCATGATGAGTTTATGAGTTTGTTCACAGACTATCACATTAATGGTAATGTTAATCTGGAGTTTTATATCAATCAAAAAGGAGAAATTACAAATCCCAGAATCTATCCTGAGATTTATGATCCAAAATTTAATATCGATTTTCTGAGAACTTTGTCTCGACTTAAAAAAGTCTGGAAACCAGCTTTATATTCCAACATCCCAATAAAAGAGAAAATAGTTTATCCCATAATTTTTTCTACAAATTTCTATGAAAGATAATCCTGACATTCTGTCACAATATTTTGTATCTTTGCAAATTCAATTGGTTCAAAGTTTTATGTTTTGAGTTCAAAGTGATGTGCTCTAAACCTTAAACCTAAAACCTCAAATTCGATTATCGTGCAGGAAAAATATATAGACGAAACAAAACAGGGAGAAGCTTTTGCCATTGCGGAAAAAGCAGAAAACTCAAAGAAATTATTCTTGGAGAGCTACGGTTGTCAGATGAATTTCTCTGACTCTGAGATTGTTGCATCCATACTTAATGAACAGGGGTATAATACCACTTTAAAAGCGGAAGAAGCAGATTTAATTCTTTTAAACACCTGTTCCATCCGTGAAAAAGCAGAACAAACGGTAAGAATGCGTCTTTCACAGTTCAAAAACCTGAAGAAAGAAAAACCGAACATGACGGTTGGTGTTTTGGGCTGCATGGCAGAAAGACTGAAAACCAAATTCCTAGAAGAAGAACAGTTGGTGGATCTTGTGGTTGGTCCCGATGCGTATAGAGATTTACCCAATCTTTTAAAAGAAACAGAAGACGGAAGAGATGCGATCAACGTAATTCTTTCAAAAGAAGAAACGTATGCGGATATCAATCCGGTTCGTTTAGGCGGAAATGGGGTTACAGCTTTTGTAACGATTACAAGAGGCTGCGATAATATGTGTACGTTCTGCGTCGTTCCTTTTACGAGAGGGCGAGAAAGAAGCCGTGATCCGCACTCTATTCTGGATGAGTGCAAAAGCCTTTGGGAAAGCGGGTATAAAGAAATTACCCTATTAGGACAAAACGTAGATTCTTACCTTTGGTATGGAGGCGGTCCTAAAAAAGATTTCGCCAAAGCATCAGAAATGCAGAAAGCTACAGCCGTAAATTTTGCCCAGTTGCTTGATCTGGTTGCGAAAGCCGTTCCTGAAATGAGAATTCGTTTCTCTACTTCCAATCCGCAGGATATGAGTCTGGATGTATTCAGAATGATGGCAAAACATCATAACATCTGTAAATACGTTCACCTTCCGGTTCAGAGCGGAAGCAACAATATGCTGGAAGCCATGAACAGACAGCACACCCGCGAAGAATATTTAGATTTAATTAAAAAAGCAAAAGAAATCGTTCCCGAAGTTTCTTTTTCTCAGGATATGATCGTCGGTTTCTGCAGCGAAACAGAAGAAGATCACCAAGATACATTAAGCTTAATGAGAGAAGTGGAATACGACTACGGTTATATGTTCGCTTACTCAGAAAGACCAGGAACTCCTGCTCACAAAAAGATGGAGGACAATATTCCGGCAGACGTTAAACAGAGACGTTTGGCAGAAGTCATTGCCTTACAGGGAGAACTGTCCAGAAAAAGAATGAAATCTTATGTAGGAAGAGTTCACCAGATTTTAATTGAAGGAACTTCAAAAAAGAACGAAAACCAGTGGAAAGGAAGAAATTCCCAGAATGCAGTTTGCGTTTTCGATAAATTGGAAGGTCAGAAAATTGGTGACATTGTGGACGTTTTTGTTTTTGACAATACACAGGGCACACTTTTAGGGGAAACGGTAAAGTAATTTATTGGGCAGCTTAGAACTTCGTTCGTAGCTTTCGATTAAAGCCTTCGCTTTTATCTCATGTATGCCTTCCGTTCCCGCTTTTTTATTTTTTTTAAAGAGATAAAAAGAGCTCCACTCAAGTCGGGCTGCGTGCATCTCAATAGTGAGTAGGTTTAATATAAAATTGAGAATATTCTTTCAAAATGAAAGATTTACAGAATACACAACTTTTACAAAATATTTCTTCATTACTCGATAATGCAAGAAAAAAAGTTGCTGTAGCTGTAAATCAAACCATCGTTCTTACTTATTATGAAATAGGAAGAATGATTGTTGAAGATGAACAGAATGGGGAAAACAGAGCAGAATATGGTAAGGCTGTTCTTAAAGATTTGTCATTACATCTTACAGAAAGATTTGGTAAGGGGTTTTCTGTTTCAAATCTTAAACAAATTAGGCAATTTTATATTGTCTATTCAAAAGGACAAACACCGTCTGTCTTTTTGCAAGATTCGGATAAGCATAATGAAAAAGGACAAACACTGTCTGACGAATCAGGAGTAATAACAAATCAAAAACCAGCCCGGCAAGATTCTATAAAATTCAACCTTTCATGGTCTCATTATTTGAAGTTAATGAGAATCACTGATATTAATGAAAGGAGGTTCTACGAAATTGAAAGTTATAAAAACAACTGGAGCCTAAGAGAATTACAGAGGCAGTACGATTCTGCTTTATATGCAAGACTGTCTTTAAGCAAAAATAAAGAAGAGATTCTTCAGCTAGCTGAAAAAGGACAAATTATAGAAAAGCCCAAAGACCTCATCAAAGATCCTTATGTTTTGGAATTTCTGGGGTTGTCTGAAAAGCCTCATTATTCTGAAAACGAATTAGAGTCCGAATTAATTGATAAACTGGAACATTTTCTTCTGGAATTAGGAACCGGATTTACCTTTGTTGCAAGACAGGACAGAATAACCTTTGATGAAAAGCAATTCCGTATAGATTTGGTGTTTTACAACAGAGTTTTGAGATGTTTTGTCTTAATTGATTTAAAAATCGGCGAACTCAAACATCAGGATATTGGGCAAATGCAGATGTACGTCAACTATTACGATAGAGAAAAACGCCTTGAAGGTGAAAATAAAACCATAGGCATTATTCTTTGTCAGGATAAAAGTGAAGCTTTGGTAAGATATACTTTACCGGAAGATAACGAACAGATTTTTGCAAGTAAATATTTTACCATATTGCCAAGTAAACAAGATTTTATTAACATTTTAAACTCAGACAATGGAAAAATTTCATAAATATTGCCTAAGTGTATTGTTGGTAATAATCTGCAGCAATATTTCGGCTCAAATTTCCAACGGAACAGCCGAAAGTGAAGACTGTAAACAGCTTTATGAGCTTTATAACCGGATTTTAAATCAGGGTTGTGAAGATTTGCAGGAAACCTGTACAAAAGAAAATCCTGTACAGAATATAACGATCAATCAAAAGCATCCTGCAATTGATCTTATCGGTAAAATTTTCTTCCATAAACAAAAGCACAATTTTCATCACGATAAAACAGGAACCGATTTTTCTGAAAAAGAAAAACATGATCAGCTCCTGAAAAATTTTGAAAAGAACAGCAGAGAAACGCTCTTCGCTGAAATTTTATATTTTAAAACCAGAGTTTCAAAAGTCAGAAATAAAGATTATTTGGACGCTGTAAGTTAAATTTAAACTCAATTATTTTTAAACTAAACAGCAGATTTACAATTAATTAATGTAAATCATATTCAAATCAATAATCTAAAAATTTACTTATGAGCAACGAGCTTCAAAATATAAAAAATCGTTTCGGAATCATCGGAAACTTTCCGGCTTTAAACCGTGCTTTGGAAAAAGCCATACAGGTCGCACCAACCGACATTTCAGTCCTTGTTATCGGGGAAAGTGGAGTGGGGAAAGAATTTATTCCGAAAATTATCCATTCAGAATCCAAAAGGAAACATCAGCCTTATATTGTCGTTAACTGTGGAGCAATTCCCGAAGGAACCATTGATTCCGAATTGTTCGGACACGAAAAAGGAGCATTTACAGGAGCTACAGCAACCAGAAAAGGATATTTCGAAGTTGCCGATGGCGGAACGATCTTTTTGGATGAGGTGGGAGAGCTTCCTTTACAGACGCAGGTTCGTTTACTTCGTGTTTTGGAAAGCGGCGAATTTATGAAAGTAGGTTCTTCACAGGTTCAGAAAACGAATGTAAGAATTGTCGCTGCAACGAATGTGAACATGATGAAGGCAATTCAGGACGGAAGATTCCGTGAAGATCTTTATTACCGTCTGAATACAGTGCAGATCGATATGCCGCCTTTACGCGAAAGAAAAGGAGATATTCATTTGCTTTTCAGAAAATTTGCCATCGATTTTGCTGAAAAATACAGAATGCCGGAACTTGAACTTGAGCCAAGTGCGGTACATTATATCGAAAATTATACGTTCCCCGGAAATATCCGTCAGTTGAGAAATTTGGTAGAACAAATGACGGTCGTGGAAAGAAACAGACACGTAGAAGTTGAAAAACTGGCGGAATATATTCCTATGGAATCACACCTTCCGATGGTTGTCAATACACCAAATACGCCAAAGCAGAACGATTTCGGAAGCGAAAGAGAAATCATGTACAAAATTCTATTTGACATGAGAAACGATATTAATGATTTAAAATCCTTAACTTCGGAATTGATAAAAAACAGAGGAACATCCGATCTGAGCAGTCACGAGAAAAATTTAATCAACAGAATTTATACTCCTGAAACACAGCAGAATGTGGCTCCCGGTTCTTTACTGTATTTTGAAAACAATAATAATCATAATCCGGTAGTTCAGAATCCGACAATTATTTCAGAGCCGGACAACAGCTACGAAGATATTGAAGATATTGAAATTGAAGAAAACAGACCGGAATCTTTATCGCTTCAGAATAATGAAAAAGACCTGATAATCAAAGCATTGGAAAAGCATAAAGGAAGAAGAAACAAAGCAGCAGATGAACTGGGAATTTCCCAAAGAACTTTATACAGAAAAATAAAACAGTATAACTTAGAAGAATAATAAACTAAAAATTAAATCATGGTGAAAATTAATGCAAAACCGGTCAATTTCAAATTAGGAGATTACATCAGCGACGGATATGAATTCTACAAAGCAAATTTTGGAAATTTGTTGGGCGCTTTCTTCCTTGCAATGATCATGTCAATCATTCCTTTATGCGGACTTTTGGCAGTGGGAAATTTTTATAAATATTGCCGTGATTTAAGAGCCGGAAGACAAGTAAGCGCAGGAGATATTTTCAATTTTGATAATTTTACGCCTTATTTGATCTTTCAGCTGATTTTTGTCGCTGGATTTTTACTGCTTTATATACCAATGATTATCATAATGCCAATTTTAGCAAATACCGACGGAGATGCTTCTGGAGTGCTTTTTTTCTTTATTCCTTATGTAATTGTTTTATTCATTATTATTTTAATAGTAAGTTTAAAAGCGTTTTATATACCCGCTTTAATATCTTTGGCTAACGTTACAGATATTAAAACAGCCTGGAACATGTCTTCTGCAATGAGCAAAGGAAATCTGGTATCCATATTTTTATACTCTCTGGCTATTGGATTTTTATCTCAGTTGGGAGTTATTGCCTGTTTTATTGGTTTAATTTTTACAGCACCATTTCTATATGTCTCTCATTATTTTGCTTACGAAGACGCATTAAAACAAGTTACTTATGATGAAATTCAGGAAATTGGAATTAAAAATGAATTTTAAAATTAAAAATATTAAAATAGGACAGCCGAAATTTTGGCTTTTGGCACTGTGCTTATCAGTGCTGAACTCGTGTTACAGTTTTACGGGATCATCTCTTAAAGATGAAAAAACAATTCAGATTAATGAATTTCCCAACAACGCTCCTTTGGTAAACCCTACATTGTCACAACAGTTTTCTACGGATATCCAGAACAGATTCCTTCAGAGAACCACTTTGAAAGGGACGAAGGAAAATCCGGACATTCTGGTAGAAGGTGAGATTACAGATTATTCCATTACACCCACAACTATTGGTTCCAATACGGTTACCAACCAAAGTACAGGAGGAGTGGTGCAGGAATCCCAGAATAAACTTACCATCACGGTAAAAGTTCATTACGAGAACAAACTTCATCCGGAGTTAAGTTTCGACCGAACATACAGTGATGAAGCAGTGTTCAACAGCAATCTTTCCCAGTCTCAGATCGAATCTTCACAGGTGAAAATTGCAACGGACAGAATTATAAACAAGATATTTAACGATATTGTAGCGAATTGGTAAGATGAATCATAGAGTTTTAGAATTATTAAAGACCCCGAAAAACATTCAGTCAGAGGATCTCCATCTTCTGAAAGAAGAGATTAATTCTTTTCCCTATATTCAGAATATCAGAGCGTTGTATTTGTATGGGGTGCATCTGTATGATAAAGACAATTATCAGAAAGTACTTTCTACAACAGCCGCTTATACCACAGATAAAAAAATCCTTTATCAGCTGATTAACGGTAAAATTCAGCAGAAACCAAAACCTGAAACAAAACAGGAAACGGTAAGGGAAAAAAATATTCCTTCAGAAAATCCGCTTAAGATTCTGTATCAGGCAAAAGCGGGAGGTTTTCCGCTTAAAAGAGAGGAAAATCCTATCATTGAACCTCAACCGGAAATTGTTGAAGAACCGGTATCGGAAATCGTTAAACCCGAAGAAGAACCCCGTATTCTTCCGCCTCCGAGAGAAGAAATTAAGCATTTGTATGTAAACGGAGAACGAAACAGAATTCTGTTTGAAGGAGAAGAAAATTTCCTTGAAGATGATACTTTTGAAACAATTGATCTTGAATCTACACTGGAATCCGGTTCTATCGTAACCCAGAAAGCTGAGAAAAAAGAAGAGACCGCTTCAGAAGAAAAATTTAACGAAAATCCTCTTCCGATTGCAGCAGAATACGAAGAATCCATTCCTGAAACTACAGTTGAAGAAGAAAATGTAAATTCTGAAGCTGAACAAGAGGAAACTTCAGATAACTCAGAGTCGGAATCTTCTAAAGAGGAAACTGTATCCGAGATTCAGATTCAGGAAGAAGAAAATAAATCAACAGAAGAGCAGTCTGATCATATTTCAGATAAAGCTGAAAACGAAGATTTAAAACCGGCGGAAGAAATTTCAGAATTTACCCCAGAAACCATTGTTGAAGAGGGATATCTAAATGCTGAAACTGAAAAAGGAGAAGTTGAAGACCTGTCAGAATTAAGCTTCCATGAAACAGAAGCTTTTCTTCCGGAAATGCAGGTCTCTGCAAATGAATCTGTTGAAGAACCAAAAAATGAAAGCAGCCAGTCTGAAAATTCAGAAATAATTTCTTCAGAAGAGTCCGCAGAATTTACGCCTGAAACGATTATTGATGAAGATGAAATTTCATCAGAGAAAGAAGAAAAGGCTGTTCAGAATGATGCTGAACTAAGTTTCCACGGAACAGAATCTTTCCTTCCGGAAGTGAAAATTCAGGCAAATACAGAAGATAAAATTGCAGAAGTACCTCAGCTTAACCTCAATAAACATGAAGATGAAATGCGCCGTCTGATTGAGGAAGTGGAGAAAAAGATGAAAGAAAAAGCGGCTGCGGAAGAACATAAAGAAGAAGAGCCTGAAAATATCGGACACGACATCAGTTTTGCCGAAACCCAAAGTTTTGAAGTAAAACCTGTTGAAACGGAAGCTCAGGAAGAAATTAAAACGGAAAATGCAGTAGCAGAAAGTAATTCTGAACAGACAGAGGAACCAAAAGCCGAAGTCAGTAAAGAAAAAGAAGAAATTCCGGGAAAAGAAGAAGAAACGGAAGTTCAGTCTGCGTGGAAACCAATGTCTTTTGATTCCAATCTTCCGGATTCTCTGATCAGTAAATCTCCCGAAGTTTCTCAGCCTAAAACTGAAGAGCTTAAAGCAGATGAAGCAGCAGAAATTCATCAATCAGAGATTGCTGAGAAGGAGCAAACAGCAGAAGCCGAAACTGAGTCGGATTCCGACGAAGAAAGCATAGTGTCTGAAATTTCAGAAGAAAAAACTGAACAAAATACCGATGAAGATGTTTCTGAGAATTCAGAAGGAAATAAAGAGGAAGTTCCGGTAATGAACGTTTCATTTTTCGGATCGGGATGGACGATTCCTCAACCAGAAAAAGAAAAAATGACAGAAGAACCCAAACAGGAAAGCAAAGAAGAAAAAACAGTTGAAATTCCTGTGGAAAAACCTGCAAAAACAACCAAACCGAATGTCTTCGACAGCAATGTTCCGGGATTCATCAATACATGGCAGAGCTGGCTGAAAATCGACAGAACAGAAGAAAAACCTAAAGAGGAGAAACCCGATCTGAAAACAAAAGTGATTGAGACTTTTATCGAAAACAATCCGAGAATCAGTCAGTTAAAAGAAGAAAGTACCTTTGTCGTGAAAGAAAAAGGAGACGATATCTCGCATTTGATGACAGAAACACTGGCAAATCTTTATTTTGAACAGAAATTATACACCAAAGCCATAAAAGCATTTGAAATTCTGATCAAGAAAACCCCTGAAAAGAAAAAATATTACGAAGGTAAAATTCAGGAAATTAAAGATTTCAGAACCAAAGGATAAGCTAAAAACGAAACAATGAGCTTATTGTCTATTAACGCTTTTCATATCCTTTTTGGTGCGGTTGCGGTCATCATCTTATACATTGCGGCAATTGCTGTTCTGTTGAGAACAAAATCTGGAATTCTGCCTTATATGGCGTTAATCCTTTTTCCCGTAATAGGTCCTTTAGGAATTCTTCTTGGAAATTATAACAGGAAAATAAAATAAATAAAAGAGCGGAAAAATTTTCCGCTCTTTTGCTTTTATGTCTGTTGAGGAAGTTCTTTATTTTTCCTGAATTTCCGCCATAATCTTCGTCCGAACACGATAACACCTATAACGATTATAATAGCGCAGATTCCTGCAATAATTGGAGCGACCATCGCTAAAAAAGCCATGATTCCCGCTCCGGCTGTTTCTGCGGTTCCGACGACGGAATTTCCCAAACCTCCCGTAGTTGCAGTCGACGCAGCACGAAGCCCCGCAAATCCAGAACTGATGGTGGCTGCTGTTCCGCCTCCCGCAATTAAAGCTAAAGCCCACTGTGGAAAAGTTCCCAGATCTGCAAACTGACTTGCAAACAGAACAGAACCTGCAATCGTCGCCATCGGAACAGAAATTGTGTCCAGCAAATGGTCTATAAAAGGAATGTAATAGGCTAAAATTTCTACAATGGTCGCAATTCCGGTTGTGATTAAAGTGGGAAGTCCGGAAAGCCATTCAAAATTTTCGCTCATGGGAATCCAGTGCATATAAGAAGCAAGACTTACGGCAAACATCGGAAGAAATACTCTGAATCCGCTTGCTGCAGCCAGTCCGATACCAATAAACGCACTCAGAAGATAGGGTAAATAAGGAACGTTGTCTAACATATTAATTTTCAGATTGATTGTTTTCCCGAAGGTACAAAAAAATAAATTCTGAGAAATTTTCTGATAAAAATACTGTAAATGAAATTCAACTTAAAAAATAAACGGAAAAATAAGCGATAGAAAAGATTAAGACTTCTTCTGAGCCTGACAAAGCTTAATAAACTGTGCCTCTACATCCTGAAATTTTTCGGGCATTTCCGGAGATGCCCAAAACATCATCGCCATTGTTTTATCGCCGAAAGCTTCTTTAAAAAGATCTTTATTCAGACGGTAACATTCTCTTAAAAGTCTTTTGATACGGTTTCTGTGAACCGCTTTTTTAAAATATTTTTTGGAAACCGAAACCGCAAATTTCGTGCTTTCTACAGGTGTTGTCGGTTTGTTTTTAAGAATAATGATTCTCAGATTCCCATTCGTTCTCCATTTACCTTTTTCGAAAAGTAAAGAGATCTCGGTATTTTTCTTGAGTTTTTCGGCTCTGGGATATCTGAAGTTTGTCATTTACGGACTGTAAAGATAGGATTTGTATGATGTTTTTCCCACAGATTTTAAAAATTCAGGCAAAAATATCCGAAACTTTCGTAAAATCTGCGGGAAAAAATTAATTTTTCTTGGTTAAATAATTGATGACTTCCGCTGCGGCATACAGTCCGAAAATTGCAGGAATAAAGCTGATGGTTCCATAAAAAGACCGTTTATAATTCGTTCCGTCCGTCATTTTTAAACTGTCGTCTTTTTGCAGCTCATCAGAAAAAACACATTTAAATCCTTTGTTTATTTTTTCTTTTCGAAGCCTTTTTCTTACCTGTTTTGCGAGATAGCAGTTCTGGGTTTTGCTGATGTCTTTCACCATCACTTTGCTCGGATCTGTTTTTCCTCCGGCTCCCATGGAACTTACAAGTTTTATTTTTCTCTTTTTTGCTGCTTTTATCAGGCAAAGCTTAGGCGTTACACTGTCGATACAGTCCAGAACATAATCAAACTTTCCGTTGTCAAGAATTTCTTCCATTCTTTCAGGATTCAGGAATTCGTTGATTTTGATGAGGTTAAGTTTCGGATTAATATCCAACAACCTTTCGGCAACTACTTCTACTTTGTGTTTTCCTACTGTGGAATGCAAAGCGGGTAACTGTCTGTTAATGTTTGTAATATCTACCGTATCGCCGTCCACAATCGTCATGTTTCCGACTCCGGCTCTTGCAAGAAATTCTGCAGCAAAAGAACCGACACCACCTAAACCGACAACAAGAACTGTTGCTTTATTCAACTTTTCCAAACCTTCCTCCTTTACGAGAAGCTCCGTTCTTTCCAACCAGTATTTATCCATTTTTTATTGTCTCTAAATTTTCTGCAATCTGTTTGTTTAAATTTTCCAGCGAAATTCCCTTTATTTCAGATACTTTCTCATACAATTCTTCGAGGCTGAAATCGTCATTGTCGGTTTCCAGAAAGATTTTATCTAAAGGAGTAATTTTCAAAGTATTTTGCAAAGATAAATTATACAAAACCGCTTTTCCAAAACTCAGGTAAAAATTATTTTTCAGAAGATCTTCCGCAATCCTTTCCTTTTTATTAAAACCATGAATAATCATGGGTTGTTCTGCATATTTTTTAAAAGAAATCACTTCATAAAATTTTCTTACACAATGAATGATCATCGGCTTTTTTACTTCATTCGCAAATTGTATCTGTCTTAAAAAAACGTCTTCCTGAATCTTCTGATCAGTCTCCACGAAAGAATCCAGACCGCATTCTCCAATCGCCAAACAGTTTTCAGATACCCTATTTTTCATCCATTCAAACTGCCTGTCAACAGCATTCACATCAATATCTTTCGGATGTATGCCTATTGAGTACGGAATATCGGTCGGAATCTGTTCAATATCCAGATTGTAAATTCCGTTTGGCATATTTTTCTTATGATGATGAAAATCAAAAAAATCCATTCATCAAAAGTACTATTAATTTAGATTTAACGTAAATTTCTTAAACGAACGTTTATAAATCTGTTAAAAATTTCTTAACTTTACTCAAAGTGCACTTCATGAAGAAAAAATTTACAGAAAAGCAAATACATATTTTAGATATCGCGGAAGAGCTTATTGCAAAAAAAGGATATGAGGGAACCTCCGTAAGAGATATTTGTTCCAAGGCAAATATCAACGTGGCAATGATCTCCTATTATTTTGGCTCGAAGGAAAAGATGATGTCGTATCTTTATCAGTACAGGGTTTTAAAAACAAGAGAGACTTTTTCAGAATTTGCAGATACCATTAAAGACGGAAAACCGGAGATGCAGCTGAAAGAAATTATTAAATATATTGTCTCCCAGTTATTTAAATATAATTATTTCCATGGGTTTGTTACGCAGGAGCTTCGCCACACAGAAAATTTAAAAGATGAACTGCTCGATTTTTATCAGCTCTTCGTTAAAAAATTAGATGAAGTCATTAAAAAAGGAGTTGCTTCAGGCGTTTTTACCTTCACTCCCAAACCGGAAGATATTTTAACCACAATTATCGGTTCCACTTTATTTGTGATCCGCAACAGGAATTTTTATGAACTGTATGTTCCTAACAAAAGCGAGGAAACCTATGCTAAAGAAGCCGAGAAAAAAGTGAGAATGAATCTTTTAATGACGGTTTTTGCCATTTTGGGATACGCTGCAGACTAAAATTACGTTAAATAATCATAAAAAAAAATCTATTGGCAAAAAAGTTATATTTTTGCAAATTAGTAAATCGGCTGTGTAATCCGAAAACTGTTGAACTTTTTATATGAAAAAATATATTTTAGGTATTTTTACTGTAGCAGTAGTAGCTTCTTGCGTAAGTAAGCAGGAAAGAGCAATGAAAAGTGCGGATAAAAATCTTATCTTAAAAACTGCCAATGAAAACTTTGCTAAAAAGAAGTGGAAAAACGCTTTGGCACTTTACGACAGGCTTCCGAACCTTGTTGCAGGAACAGATGATGCTCCCAATGTGGTTTTTAATTCTGCGTATGCAAATTATTACGACAAAAACTACAGATTAGCGGGAAATCAGTTTAAAAATTTCGCAATCAGCTTTCCTCAGGATAAAAGAAGAGAAGAAGCGGCATATATGTCTGCTTTGTGTTATTATGAGGGATCAATGGATTACAATCTGGATCAGTCTACAACACAGACGGCAATTAATGAGCTTCAGGACTTCCTGAACAATTATCCGAATTCAGAAAGATCTAAAAACATCAATACCCTTATTGACGAATTGTCTTACAAGCTTGAATTCAAAGCGTACGAAAATGCAAGACAGTACTACAAAATGGCAGAATACAAAGCAGCCAACGTAGCATTTGAAAACGTTCTGGAAGATTTTCCGAGTACCAAACTTCGTCCGCAGATTTACGATTATATTGTAAAATCCCGTTACGAACTGGCAACAAAATCGGTGTATGATCTTAAAGATGAGCGTATAGAAAGCGCATTGTCTTTCACAAGACAGATCGAAAAAGAAATGCCAAACACGGAAGTTTCTAAAACAGCTTTGGAAATCAGAAGCAAGCTAGAAAAAGAAAAGAAAGATTTTGTCGTAGTTAAGAAAAATACGGAAGCAAGAATTGCAGCTTTAACGGAGAGACAGAAAAAGCTGGAAGCTCAGAATGCAGAAAAGGCAAAAACAATTCAGCAGGAGAAAGATCAGATCGATGCAGAAAAGAAAGCAATGCAGATCCAGAGGGATAGTGCAGCGATTAGCACACCTCCGCCGGCGGCGACTTTCAAAATTAAAAGATAATTCGTAAATTTGCGAACTTAAATAAAATTAATATTCTCAAAATGAGTGTAAAAGATACAAAAGCAGAAGTAAATACCATTACTTACGATAAGGATAAGATTGAAGACAAAGTAGGCTCAATCTACGAAGCGATTGTTATCATGGGAAAAAGAGCAGAGCAGATCAACGCTGAAATTCGTACAGAACTTCACAATAAGCTAGACGAGTTTGCTGTTCATAATTCTACATTGGAAGAAGTTTTCGAAAACAGAGAACAGATCGAGATCTCTAAACATTACGAAAAACTTCCAAAGCCGACTTCTATTGCAATCGAAGAATGGCTGAACGAAGATGTGTACTTCAGAAAAACTGAAGAGAGAAAATAAAAATCAGTGTATTTTTTATATATGAAGGTCATAAAGAAATCTTTTTCTTTATGACCTTTGTTGTTTGGACGGCTTTGTGAGAAAAAATAAGTAATTTAGTATTATTAAAAATTAAAATTGAATGAGTCTTTCCGGTAAAAAAATTCTTATCGCGATTTCCGGAGGAATTGCAGCCTATAAAATTCATTTTCTGATCAGAGATTTTGTGAAAAAGGGAGCCAAAGTTCAGGTGATTATGACTCCTGATGCAGAACATTTCGTGACGAAGCTCAGTATTTCCACTTTATCCAAAAATCCGGTGTACTCAGATTTTTACAGCGATAACGGCACATGGAACAGCCATGTTGAAATGGCTTTGTGGGCAGATGTAATGGTTGTTGCGCCCTGTACAGCAGGTACATTGTCTAAAATGGTTCATGGATTATGCGATAATCTTCTGATTGCAACCTATATGTCTGCAAAATGTCCTGTTTTTATTGCGCCTGCAATGGATCTGGATATGTATGCGCATCCGTCTACAACCAGAAATCTGGAATTGGCAGAAGGTTTCGGACACCATATTATTCCGGCGGAAAGCGGCGAACTGGCAAGCGGATTAATCGGACAGGGAAGAATGGCGGAACCGGAAACCATTGCAAAATCAATTGAAGATTTTTTTGATTCTGAAACTGAAAAAACATTAGCTGGAAAAACCGTTTTAATTACAGCCGGACCAACGTATGAAGCCATTGATCCTGTGAGATTCATCGGGAATCATTCCTCTGGCAAAATGGGCTTTTCTCTGGCGGAACAAGCTGCTAAAAGAGGCGCAAAAGTAATTTTAATTTCCGGACCGAGTGCTCAGAAAATCAATAACGAAAATGTTGAACTGCATAAGGTAACCTCAGCAAAAGAGATGTTATCCAAAGTTCTGGAGTTTTACGATACAACAGACATCGGAATTGCAAGTGCAGCCGTTGCAGATTACGCTCCGAAAGAGATTGCCAAAGAAAAAATTAAAAAGAATGACGAAAATTTAACGATTGAACTGGTTAAAAATCCGGACATTCTTAAAACAATGGGCGAAAAGAAAACCCATCAGTTTTTAGTCGGTTTTGCATTGGAAACTCAGAACGAAGAGGAAAATGCCAAAGGAAAGCTGGAAAAGAAAAATCTGGATATGATTGTTCTTAATTCGCTTCGTGATGAAGGTGCCGGTTTTAAAAATGATACCAATAAAATAAAAATATTTACCAAAACGGGAAAAACAGAATTTGATCTGAAATCTAAAGAAGAGGTAGCGAAAGACATTTTGGATTTCGTTGAGGAGGAACTTTTAAAATAAATTAATCTTACCTTATTATGATGAATTCTTAGGGCTGCCTTTTGGGAAAATATTCTCAATAGCTCAAAAAGAGCATCACAACCCGTTTTTCATTATTCTGTCTGCGGTTTTAGGTGAAATTTTATGGATAAATTTCAGCAGTTTGGTTTTGCCAATGTAGCTTTCCCATTTGTCTGACTTGAAATTCCGCATAAATTCGTCAACAAGCTTTTCAGGAGTAATTTTTGATTTTCCTCGTCCTTCTGTCATAGGTGTGTCAATTAAAGCAGGAATAATTTCAAAAACTTTGATCCCTGTTTCTTCTAATTGATAGCGCAGTGTTTTAGTAAAACTATGCATTGCCGATTTTGTGGCACAATAAACAGAAGCTGATTTTTTTGGGGAGATAAAAAGTCCGCTGCTTACATTGATGACTGCGCTATTTTTGTTTTTCAGAAGTAAGGGCAATAAAAATCCGGTCAACTTTACAGGAGCTGTAAAATTGGTTGAAATTTCATATTCTATTTTATCAGCAAGTTCTTTTTCTTCAATAAAACTGTAGTTGAACTGAACGGCTGCATTATTGATCAGAATATTTAAATCAGAATGGTGTTTTTCGATAAACAAAACCAACTCTGCTAAAGAATTTTCATTGGTTAAATCTCCCTCAAAAACGATAATTTCCGGAAATTCAGCTTTAATCTTTTCCAATTTGGCAAGATTTCTTCCTGTAATGATCACGGTATTGTTCATTAATAAGAAATGTTTTGCTAAAGCGAGCCCAATTCCTGATGAACCACCTGTGATTAAAATGGTATTTCCGGTTGCCGTCATTTTTTTTCTTGTTTAAATTGTTCATTAAAATCCTCAAAAAGATTCTCTTGTCCTACAATGATGTCTTTAATTTCAAAATAGGGAACGCCATAAATTTTGGTGTCTCTCAGCAATTCAATTAACAGTTTGTAATCATTTAAATCTGTTGTGGTTACAATCATGAAATCTGAAACGGATGCGTGAAAGTACTCACTGTCAAAAAGCTTTACGTTGACTGTTTTGCTGACACGGATAAAAATCGGGGTAAGTTCTTTTTCCACAAAACGGCTGCGTTCATCTCTTGTTAAAGACAGCCATTGCGGTGTTGCATTCATTAAAATCAGAATGGTATAAGGTTTTTGTACCGTGCTGTTCTGTCTGGTCTGCGCATTGCCGAAAAAAGAGATCGCGGTTAAAAGCACAAATAATAATTTCTTCATTTTGCCTTGTTTTAAATTACAGGACAAAATTCTGAAAGCGGTAAGACAATTCCATTTACATAGGTAAAGAAATTTACTTTTCTGAAATTTTTTTTCTGATTCTGCTGAGCTGCGTTGGAGTTACTCCCAAATAGGAAGCGATGTGGTATTGAGGGATGAACTGCTCTAAGTGAGGATATTCCTTTTGGAAGATCTCATATCTTTTGTCCGCATCCAAAAGAACAATCTCTATTTCTCTTTGTTCCTTTTGTACAAAATACAATTCTGCTAAAATTCGTCCTGCTCTTTCTATTTCAGGATACAAGTCATAAAGCTTTTCGATATCCGAATAATTGGCTACCTGCAGACTACAATCTGTGAGAGCCTGTTGATTGATCTGATTGGGCGTTTTCGTGATCAGAGAAGAATATCCGCCAATGAAGCAGGGGCTTACAAAGAAATGTTTGTTGTATTCAACGCCTTTACTGTTTCTGTAAAATGCTCTCAGAATACCGCTTTCCAAAAAACCAATTTCTTTTGCAGTTTGTCCTTCAGAAATAAAAAATGCTCCTTTCTTTAAAGTTCTGGGGGAAAATATTTCAGACAGTTTTTCCCAGCTATCAGACGATATTGCAGTCAGGCTGTTAAAAAAATCTTTTAAATCATTCATTTTGTTTTCTTTAAAACAGATATAAAAATAAACCCCTTGAACAGAATGAAATGCAAAAACTATTTCACTTCAGATGATTGTCTTTTCAGGGATTATATTTTTTATCAGAAAAATGTTTAAATTTTATGGTTTCATTCTGAGAGTACATTTTTAATGCAGTCGAATGATTTTAGATAAATATAGATACAATTCCCGATATTTTGTCGTATACTAAGAATAATTTTAATAAATTTCCGTTCTCAATTTTTAGTAGATAATGAAAAAATTTTTAAGCATATTTTTACTTCTGTTTTTATTCAGTCAGAGTTTTTCTCAGGAGTTACTGGCAACCGTACAGGTAAATTCCCAGCAATTGGGTGGAAGTAACCAGTCTGCCTACAAAGCTCTGGAGAAAAGTTTGAGAGATTTCATCAACAATACAAGCTGGACAGGAAAAAGACTTCAGAATTTTGAAAAAATAAAATCTAACTTCGCGATTGTGATCAGCGAAAGAGACGGAAACCGTTTCAGAGGAAGTATTGTGGTACAGGCAGTTCGTCCGGTTTTCAACACCACGTATGAATCTCCTTTGCTTAACCTTCAGGATACAAGATTTTCTTTTGATTATGTGGAAAATGAAAACCTTATCTTCAACGAAAGACAGTTTTCCGGAAAAAATTTGATTGATGTCATCAGTTTTTACGTTTATGTCATTTTGGGAATGGATGCAGACAGTTTTCAGTCGATGGCAGGAACTCAATGGTATCAGAAAGCACAGCAGATTGCACAGAACGGAGAATCTCAGAATACCTATGATGGCTGGAAGCAGATCAATGAACCGAGAAGCCGTTCTATCCTCATCAAAGAAATCATGAGCCCGAACTGGAGCCAGCTTCGTGCAACCATTTATTCTTATCACAGAGCGGGACTGGATAATCTGTTCAATCAGGACCAGAGTCAGGGCAAAAAAGTAATTTTTGATGCCTTAATGCAGCTGAAACAATACGAAAACTCATTCCAACAGGCATATTTCTTCAATCTTTTTATGGATTCCAAGGCAGATGAGATTTTCAACATCTTCAATTCCGGAAATAACGGAGGAATTGTTCTGGGCGATCTTAAGAATGAAATGATCATCCTTTCGCCAAAAAATACCGAAGCAAGATGGAATAAATGGAAACAGTAATTCACTTGAATTCTGAAATCTAAAGTTCTATATTTGCAATAGCCAAATAATCGCTATTATCAATGCTTTCGAGAATTTACATTAAAAACTTTGCCCTTATTGATACCCTTGAAGTATCATT
The DNA here is from genome assembly GCF_003094695.1 of Chryseobacterium sp. HMWF035. Classification (NCBI taxonomy): domain Bacteria; kingdom Pseudomonadati; phylum Bacteroidota; class Flavobacteriia; order Flavobacteriales; family Weeksellaceae; genus Chryseobacterium; species Chryseobacterium sp. HMWF035. Next base: position 48,057 of record NZ_QEHP01000055.1, read on the forward strand.
ACACAACGGTTTACAGGTGATTACCGGAGAAACCGGTGCGGGAAAATCTATCATTTTAGGTGCGCTCCGATTGATTCTGGGTGAAAGAGCAGATGTAAAATCGATCTCAAAAGCAGAAGAAAAAAGCATCGTAGAAACGGAATTTTCCCTGAATAATCAGTTCAAAAAATTCTTTATCGAAAATGATCTGGATTACGAACATCAGACCATTATCCGAAGAGAAATTTTACCTTCCGGAAAATCGAGAGCGTTTATTAATGATGTCCCTGTAACACTGGATATTTTAAAAGAACTGTCTTCTCAGTTGATCGATATTCACTCCCAGTTTGAAACGTCGAATCTTTTTACGGCAGAATATCAGTTTAAAATCATTGATGGACTTTCTGAAAATAAACAGATCATTCATGAGTATCAGAATGAATTTTCAGATTTTCAAAGTCTTAAAACACAGCTTAAAAAATTGCAGACGCAGCTTTCGGATTCCAATAAAGAAAGTGACTATAAAGCGTTTCTTCTGAACGAACTTCAGGAACTTCATCTGGATAATGTGGATTATGAAGAACTTCAGAATCAGCTTTCCATTCAGGAAAATGCGGAAATGATCTCCGATAATCTGGCTCAGGTTTTATCAAGATTTCATCAGGAAGAAGTAGGAATTTTGTCATTTTTTAATGAAGCAAAAAATAAACTTGCCAAAATTGCTGAAGTTTCACAGAGTTTTGCGGAACTTGATGAAAGGCTTGAAATGTCTTTTGTGGAATTAAAAGACATTATCTCCGAGCTGGAAGATGAAGCGGAAAGCATAGAAGTAAATCCGGAAAATTTAGCGTTACTGGTTGAATTAAATAACAGAATCAATAATCTTTTTGTAAAACATAATGTTTCCGATCTTACAGAACTCAAAGAAATCAGAGATCAGTTAGCCGGAGAACAGCAGGGCGCGTCCGAACTGGAGGCTCAGATTGAGGAGGTAGAAGAAAACATTTCCAAAAAGGAAAAAACACTTCAGTCTTTGGCTGAAAAGCTTTCGAAAAACAGAAAAAAAAGCATCCCTGTTTTCATCAAAAAAGCAGAATCTTTGCTCAAAAAACTAGGTCTTGAAAAAGCAAGAGTTGATATTGAACTGCACGATTCTTCGGACTTCAATCCATTCGGAAAAGAAAATATCCAGCTTTTGTTTCAGGCAAACTCAGGATTTCCGTTAAAGCCGATTCAAACGGCAATTTCCGGAGGTGAAAGATCAAGGGTAATGTTGGCGGTAAAAAAGATCATTGCAGAAAGCGATGAACTTCCGACATTAATTTTAGATGAAATTGATACCGGAGTTTCCGGAAAAGTAGCCGAAGAGATCGGAAATCTGATGCGTGAAATGTCTGCCGATATGCAACTAATCGTCATTTCTCACTTAGCACAGGTTGCCGCAAAAGGAAACAATAATTATAAAGTACTGAAACAGGACATCGCCGGAAAAACCCAGTCTACCATTGTCCCTTTAAGTGACGAAGAAAAGCTTAATGAGATTGCGCAGTTGCTTTCAGGAAGTAAGATTACCGAAGCGGCTTTGGCGCAGGCGAAAGAGTTGATAGGATAAGTTTTAACGAAATAAATGATATAGGACTTCTGGATTTCAGAGGTCTTTTTTATTTGAGTATCTATTTAACATAAAAACAAAGCTGTTTTTCATTTCAAAAAAATGATTACTTTTGATTTCTAATTTTAACGAAACAAGCGTAAGCTATCATTTGGCTACAGAAAACTGCGAATCTTCTATAATGCCCAGATTGATAGACTTACGCCCGTGTACCTATAACTGGCACGGGCTAAGTCTTTCTGGCATTAGGTTCTTCGCAGTACCTCTGTAGCAGATTGATTTTTGCTCCGTGCCTTTTGCATGATTCTATCTCCCGATCAAATTTTGTCTAAGGCTTTTTATTAAAATTAATACGACAGCTTTTGTCGTACTGCAAATTTATTTTTGCACATGAAAATGTTTAATTAAAAAAAATCTGAAAGCGATGAAACTACTGAATAGGTCGGGATAAAATAAACCGCAAGACAAGAAATTAAAAATATGGGGTTTTCCCTATGTTGAAATATCAAAAAAAATTATAATTTAACACTCGAAAAAATTAATAACAAATGAAAAAAAGTTATTTCATAATGCTTATGGCATTAGCATTCTTATTACAGGGATGCCGAACAGAAAACATGAATGATGAATCTGCTTCAACTGGCGCAATTAATAAATTTCAATTATCTTCCAAAAGAATTTCTTTAGCCGAAAGCAAACATAAACTACAGCTTATCCCTGAAATTTCAAAAGCAACAACGTTTTTAAAATCTAAAGTTTCAGGAAAAACAATCAATAATATATCCATTGATACCGATCATGTAACCTATATAGAAAACGGACCCAATTATCATACCTACACTTTCAATATTATTAAAGAAAATACAGAAGAAAATGCTCCTGTAGAAAATCTTGTTCTCACACCTCTTCCCGACGGAACCTACAAAGGATTAATTTTCCGCTACAATTTCACCAAACAGGAGAAGCAGAATATCCTAAACGGAATACCAGTAGATACAAAAGGAAAAACTACCATTTATGAAGCTGAAGGCAGTTTTAATGCTTCGAAAGTTACGGAATGTAATTATGTGGAAGAAACAATCTGGCAGGATTGCAGTGAGCATATCCATAACCAGAGTAATTTTGGTGACTGGATTAATTGTACTGCCGAAATAAAACCACAGGTTTACACCATTGGCTATTGGTCTTGCTCATCGGGAGGCGGAGGAAATGAAAGCGGTTCCGGAAATACAGGATCTGAAGATGGTACAGGGGGAGGAAATGCAGGTAACGACAATTGCATAACGGAGGTATTTCAAAATCCGCTTGATCCTGTTGCTGTGTATAATCCTTGTCCTATTGGTGTACCAACGGCACCTACTCTCTCAGGAAGTTTCTCTCTCTATGTAAACAGCCTACCTGCGAATTTAAAGAATTTATTGAATAATTATGCGAATTCAGATTTTTATGATGGTTTGAGCAGTTATTTTTATGCAAATAATGGAAGCAGTGAAGCAAAAGCGTTTATTAGCTGGGCTGCGCAATTTAAATTAGACAATCCTACAACGACTTGGGAGCAGTTTCAAAGTTGGTTTATTGATGATGTTATTGATATTGGTTTACAAAGCGAAATGCTTGAAGATTGGGCAGATCCTACAAGAGTAAAACCAACAATTAAATTTAAGAAGCATATTAAAATAAATTCGATCTACAATAAAATAAAAACAGCAGCCAACTTCAAGCAATATTTGCAGAATTTTGAACCGACTTTTTCGGTGGCACATTTGATGTTTGATATAGGTGCAGTTGAAAATCCAGCAGCTTTAGCACAAACTAAAACGCCTGTAAATTATTGGATAAAAATTACTTTTAATAAAGATTGGGATTTTGCAAATACACCTAAAATATTAATTGCAGGCTCTTTTATGCACGAAATTATTCATGCTGAAATGTATCGAAAATTGTTATCTTTATCATCCTCGAATGGAAATATAGATCAAGCTTTGTTGGGAACAATGCTCAATCAGCACAATTATCCTGGATTGTTTGATTATTATATTAAAAATGTAAAAGGGAATGATTCAGCTCAACATCAAATGATGGGTGCACATTACATAAATATTATTAAAAATGCTTTAAAACAAGTTTATGGAAATCAATATACTGATGTAGAGTATTTATCAATTGCTTGGCAAGGTTTGAAAAATACTACAGCTTGGTCTCTTTTACCACAGGCAGAACGAGATTTATATGAACAAACATATCAAAATAATTACAATTTATGGGAAAAATAACTTATGTCGTAATTTTTGTTTTATTTTTTTCAATAATAAAATCACAAAATGTTGTTGTTAAGATTGAGAAAAAAGATTCAATTAAATTGATTCCTCAAAATTCGAAAGAATATTACTTAAGATTATACAATTTAGATAATATAAAATATAATCATAACAAAACAAAAATAATACAAATTGATAATAAAATATATTGTAAAGATTGTAAACGAGAATATATTGTATATTCAGTTAAAAGAATAAATCAAAAGTTAACAAAACCCAAAATAATTACTTTAGATCAATTAAGAAAACAGAAATTAAATGATTTCTTTAATGGTTATTTTATGATAAATAAGATTTATTATAAGGCTTATGGAACTATTGAAAATTAAGCTTAAAAAAGAATTATTTTTTTAATTATTAATTTAGAAGTCATCTTGACTTTTGCAAAAATTATATTTTTTATTTGAAATAAAAAAAGGGATTAGGAAATTAGAGTTGCTAAACCAAAAAAATATCCCATCCCTTGTACCAAGTACTGAGCAAAGATACAATAGAATCAGAAATTGTTCCTTATATCCCTTTGGGAAAAAGAGGTTTTAAATCAAAAGTTCCTATCAGTGAGATTATTAACTGTATTTTATATAAACTTAAGACGGGTATTCAGTGGTATCTTTTACCTGTATTACAATTGTTCAGTCAAGAAGTTCTTCACTACAAAACAGTTTTTGGCTACTATCGCCAATGGTGTAAAGCTGGGATATGGAAAGACTGCTGGAGCGGTATTTTAGAAAAGAACAAATCTAAAATTGATTTGTCCAGTGGAGATGTAGACGGCAGTCACACAACGGCTTTAAGGGGCGGTGAAGCGGTTGGTTATCAGGGCAGGAAAAAACGCAAAACAACCAATGCCCTCTATTTAACAGACAGAAGCGGATTGCCTTTAGCCATGTCGATGCCGGTTTGCGGGAATCACAACGACCTGTTTAATATTGAAGAACATTTTGAGGAGCTCACGGATTTTTTACGTAGGTCAGGTATTTCATTAGATGGACTTTTTTTGAATTTTGATGCGGGATTTGATGCTGAGAATTTGCGCTCAAAAGCTTCTCAATTGGGAATAATTGCTAATATTGCCCACAATAAAAGAAATTCCGGTACGGATAATGACCATTACTTTGATGAAGAACTTTATAAGAAACGCTATACCATAGAAAGAACCAATGCCTGGCTTGACAGCTTCAGGTCTATACTTAATAGATTTGATACAACAATAACAAGCTGGATCGGATTCAATTATTTAGCTTTTATTGTTATTGCTTGTAAAAAATTCATAAAAAGAAAGTCAAGATGACTTCTTATTCAACTTGTATTGGTTATGGGAAATATAAAATTAATTATTCTACTTTTTTTGTCTTGTTTTTTTTATGGACAAAATACGACTAAGGTTATTGAAATTACCCAAAAAGACTCTGTTGTTTTAAACAAAGATTCTAAAAACAAATTCTTTCTCAAAATTTTTTACAAAAAAAATATTGCTTTTAATAAAAAAAACAAGTTGAAGCCCAAAGTATATGCAGGAGGATATAGCTTTTGTGAAAAATGTAAAAAGGAAAATGATATTTATATTCTTGAAAAGCAGGCTAAAATCCCGCAAAAGAGCGTAAAATATAATCTGAATAATTTTCTTAAAAATAATAAAAATATCGAGTATTTTGATTTTGAAAATTTTTGGAATAATTACTTCAAAATAGAGAATACTTATTATAAGCTTGTAAATAGAGGTCCTATAGATTAATAAAAAAAGGATTTAAATGTAATACTTATGGAAACTACAATTTCATCACCAAGCTCTACTGCTATTATTATTCAAACTTTAACTTTTATTTTATACATTGCTATATTAATGGGAGGAATATATCTTATTAGATCAATCAAATCTATAAAGAGAAGATTGGATAAGTTGGAAAATGAAAAATAAAAACTCAAGCCGCAGAAATTTTCTGCGGTTTTGTTTTTCTATCCATATAAATTCAATTTCTGTAACAATTCTATCTTTATATAAACTAATGTAATAAAAGATAGCTATGTTTTTAAAATTCCTCAGGTTAGAAATCAAAAGCTTTTTTCGGGGCAGTTCTTTAGGAATCAATCTGGCAATGAAGATTCTTCGTTTTATCGGGATTCTTTATTTTATGGCTTGTCTTGTAGGAGGAGCTTTTGGCGCATTTTTTTATATTCAGGAAGAAATGCATCAGAATCCCATAAAAGTGGTTTCAAAATTCATGATTGCGGCTTGGGCAGTTGATCTCATTGCCAAATACATATGGCAGGAATTGCCGACACAGAATATCAAGCCGTTTCTTACGCTCAATATTCCCAAAAAGACATTGGTGAATTATATGCTGGGAAAAACATTTCTGTCAGCTTTCAGTTGGTTCAATTCCCTTTTCCTGATTACTTTTTCCATCATTGCATTATTCAACGGATATGATGTTTTGGGCGTTGTTGGATGGCTCATCGGTATTTCGCTGCTATTTTACATGAATAATTTTATCAACATTCTTTTTAACGATAAAGAAACCATTGCCATTGTTGTCGGATGTGTTTTTGCAGCAGTTTCAGGATTGGCGTATTACAATATTGTTCCGGTTCTGGATTATTCTGAGCAGTTCTTTTATAATTTTTTTGAAAGACCTTATTTTGTGGTGATTTCAATCGTGTTGTTTTTCGGGTTGTGGAAAATCTGCTATAACCATATCCGGAAAATATTTTATCTGGATGAAGGTCTGGAAGCTAAAAAAGAAATCGGAAGAACCGAGAATATTACCTTTCTCAACAAATACGGAGCGATCGGAACGTTCATCAACAATGATATTAAAATGCTGAAACGCAATAAGGTAACGAAAGGAATTTTGTGGGGAAGCATTATGTTTCTTTTCTACGGATTGCTGATGTTTTCGTCACCGATTTACAAAACACCTGCGATGATGATGTTCATGGGATTATTTGTAACCGGAGGATTTCAGTTTATGTTCGGACAAAGGGTTCCTGCTTTCGACAGCTCTTATTATCCTTTGATGATGACGCTGAATGTTCCTTACAAAGAATACCTGAAAGCAAAATGGTGGCTGATGAATATTGTCACCGCTTTTTCCATGATTCTGGCGGTTTGCTATGCCTATTTCGGCTGGGAAATGTATCTTACCTTCTTCGCTGCCGGAATTTACAATATCGGGGTAAATTCCCAGTTTACACTTTGGTCGGGCGCTTTTAACAAAACACAGATGGATCTTAATGCCAAAGAAAAAAGATTCGGACAGAAAAACAGCTTTAACGTAAAAGCACTCTTGCTGCTTATTCCGAAAATGTTTCTTCCGATGCTTGTTTTCGCATTGATGCAGAAGTTTTTCAGTATTACAGCGGGAGTTATCAGTATCGGAGTTCTGGGAGTAATCGGATTTTTCATCAGGGAAAAGATCTTCGATATTATCGTAAAACATTACAAGGTAGAAAAATACAGCACATTAGAAGCATTCAAAAACAAAGATTAATATGATCACCATTAATAATTTAACAAAAACATACGGTAAAGCAACCGTTTTAAATATAGAACATCTGGAAATTCCGAAAGGAGAAACGTTCGGTCTGGTAGGAAACAACGGAGCCGGAAAAACCACTCTTTTCAGCTTAATGCTCGATCTTATTCAGGCTTCTACAGGATTTGTAAGCATCGACGGGATAAAAGTAAATGAATCTGAAGCATGGAAAAACAAAGTTTCCGCTTTTGTAGACGATTCTTTCCTCATCGGTTATCTTACACCGGAAGAATATTTCTATTTCATCGGGGAACTGAGAGGGCAGAATAAAGCCTCCGTTGATGCCTTTTTAAAACAGTTTCATGATCTTTTCAGCGGTGAAATTTTAAATTCGGGAAAATACGTCCGTGATCTTTCCAAAGGAAACCAGAAAAAAGTAGGAATTGTGGGCGCCATCATCGGAAATCCCGAAATTATTATTCTGGATGAACCTTTTGCCAATCTGGATCCTTCCACACAGATTAAGCTTAAAAATTTAATTAAAGAACTGTCTAAACATGATGGGGTGACTTTCCTTATTTCCAGCCACGATCTTTCGCATACCACAGAAGTATGCAACAGAATTGTAGTGGTAAACAAAGGACAATTGGTAAAAGATATTCAGACCAATCCTGAAACCCTGAAAGATCTGGAGCAATATTTTGCCGATCAGATTTCAAGTCCGGTAGAAGAGGATTCTGTATTATAGATATTACCAATACATCAAATTTGAAAATCGTTGATCTGTAATTGTGGTACATCAGCTAATTTTGTCAGGTTAAAATTTAATCTATGGAATTAATTGAAAAACTGAACTGGAGATATGCTGCCAAAGCAATGAACGGTCAGAAAGTACCACAGGAAAAAGTGGATAGAATAGTAGAAGCAGCAAGACTGGCTCCTACATCAAGCGGTCTACAGCCTTTTGAAATTATTGTGATTACCAATCAGGAAGTTAAAGAACAGATCAAGCCTCACGCATGGAATCAGCCGCAGATTACAGATTGTTCGCATCTATTGGTTTTTGCAGCATGGGATACTTACACAGAAGAAAGAATCAATGCAATGTTTGATCTTACCAATGAAGTAAGAGGATTTAAAAATGAAGGTTGGGAAAATTACAGACAAATGCTGTTGAGTACCTATCCGCAAAGATCTGCTGAAGAAAACTTCACTCATGCTGCAAAACAGGCTTATATCGGATTCGGAGCTGCGATTATTGCAGCGGCTTTTGAAGAGGTAGATTCTACCCCAATGGAAGGATTTATTCCTGAAGAAGTTGATAAGATTTTAAACCTGCAGGAAAAAGGCTTAAAAAGCGTTCTTTTATTGCCGATCGGCTACAGAGATGCTTCCAACGACTGGTTGGTAAATCTTACGAAAATAAGAAAACCCAAAGAAGAATTCATTACAGAAATCAAGTAATTATTGATTGTTTTACTCATAGAAACACCCTTTCAATTGCTGAAAGGGTGTTTTATTTATTTTTCGCTAAATTTTAAATAAATCTTACATACGGTTTGTCATTCCGTAGGAATCTAAGCTGCGTTTTGTATAAAATATATTAATATATTGTTGAGATTCCTACGGAATGACAAAAACATCAGATTCCATGGCAAGATTAAAACTCAGCATTCGGTTTCCAATCCACCACTGCTCTGATGAAAGCTTCTGCATTTTCCACAGGAATATTCGGTAAAATGCCGTGTCCTAAATTAGCAATGTAACGGTCTTTTCCGAAACGGTTGATCATTTCCGTAACCATTTTTTTAATTGTTTCAGGAGTTGAATGTAGTCTTGCAGGATCAAAATTTCCCTGAAGCGTCATTGTATGATTGGTTAAAGTTCTTGCAAACTCAGGCTTAATCGTCCAGTCAACACCCAAAGCAGAAACCGGCGACTGCGCCATATCTTCCAGAGCAAACCAGCATCCTTTTCCAAAAACCACAACGTGCGTTAAAGGGCTTAAAGCTTCAACGATCTGGTTGATGTATTTCCATGAAAATTCCTGATAATCTGCCGGAGAAAGCATTCCGCCCCATGAATCGAAAACCTGAACCGCAGAAACCCCTTTTTCAACCTTTCTTTTAAGATAAGCGATCGTTGTATCGGTAATCTTTTGAAGTAATAAATGCGCCGCTTCCGGTTGTGTAAAGCAGAAAGATTTAGCAATATCAAAAGCTTTGCTTCCTTTTCCTTCCACACAGTAGCAGAGTATCGTCCAGGGAGAACCTGCAAAACCAATCAACGGAATTTCATTATCCAATTTCTGTAAAGTCAGTTCAATGGCATCAAAAACATAACCTAACGTATCATTCACATCCGGAACCACCACATTCTGCACATCTTCCATCGTTCTGATGGGATTATCCAGCCATGGACCTACAGATTCCTTCATTTTGAAATCAATTCCCATTGCCTGCGGAACAACAAGGATATCAGAGAATAAAATCGCTGCATCCAAAGGAAATCTTCTGATCGGCTGTACGGTAATTTCGGAAGCTAGTTCCGGTGTCTGACATCTTGTGAAGAAGTCGTATTTGTCGCGTAATGCAATAAATTCCGGCAAATATCTTCCAGCCTGTCTCATCATCCAAACCGGCGGTCTTTCTACGGTTTCTCCGCGAAGTGCTTTTAAGTATAGGTCGTTTTTAATCATAATATACTAGACTTTATTGCCAAGAATGACAATTAAAATATCAATTTTTATTTAAAATCTCTTTTCGGATCAGCTTCAGAACAGACAGTAATGTGCTTCCTTCTGAAACCAAAACAGGCTTTGAAGTATGCTTTCTGAGTTCATTGGCAGTAGTTTCTCCAATGGAAACCAAAATCATATCCCCAAAAGAATTTCGATTTGCAAAACTACGAACTCCGCTCGGACTAAAAAACACTGCGGCATGATATTTTTCATTTATCAACGGATTGATTTCTTCCGTATTGTAGACCGTTATTTTTCTGTAGCTGATGTTTTGAAGGGGAAGATTTTTGTCAAGCACGCCTAATGCGATATTTCCACAGAAATGAAGAAATTTTTCCTGCTGACAGTGCATAATAATAAACCGTGAAAGTTCTTCCGCGTTTTTCAGGACTTTAAACGTTCCGAATCCGTTTTTTCTCAGCTCTTTTTTAGTCTTTTCACCGACGCAGTAGATTTTATTGTAGTTTTTCGCTGTAAAATCTTCGTTGGGCTTAAATCCGTTTTTAAAAAATGAACTTACTCCTTTTGCGCTGGTAAAAATCAATGAATAATCTTTGAGATCAAAAGACTCAATTGTTAGAGAACTTGTTTTAATTACCTCAACACAATCAAACGAAATGCTGTCTCCCAATTCTTTGGTTACAATCGCCGGATCTAGGTTTTTGGTAAATAAAATATTCATTACGGTTGGTCTTTTAAATGTAAATCGGCAGTCTGAAGCCTTACTTTGTTCATAAAATCCTTTCCCGGATCTTCTTTTCCTGTGAAATAATTCGGATCAGATTCTTTCCAGAGTTTTGAATTTCTGAAGATTCCGTATTCCGAATGTCCGATGAGGTATTCTATTTTATATTTTTGGGTTAAATACCGTATCAGTTGTGCGTTCGCAGAAACCTGTTTGTCCGTAAGCGGTTCTTTTTTGCTTCCGATATTTTCAATTCCGATAGCGCAGTAATTCAAACCAATCGTATGTCTTGCAAACTGATTCGGTTCCATCAACTGATAAACCGTTCCGTCTCTGTCAATGATGAATTGTGAAGAAACATTCAGCGTGCTTTGCTTTTTCAGGGTATTTCTTGCGTTTTCAAGATGCGTTTTGTTGAAATATTTAAAATTGCTTTCCACATTTCCGCCTGCCGTGTAGTGAAGAACAATCATTTTCGGAACAATCGTCGGTGTTTTCTGAACCAAACCGTGATGCTCTTTCAGATATTCCAAACTTAAACGAACTCTTTCTTCAGAATAATTGATAGGCTTATTGATGATTTTCAGTTCATTTTTTTGAGCTGATGCAAAACCCATCAACATAAAAACCAATAAGCATATTACATTTCTCGTCATTATTTCTGATATTGATAATGTCCTGTAATGGTAAACTTAAACAAACAGTCTTCCAAAACCTGTCCGCCTCCGATATTGTGTACAATTAAATACCTTTTCCCGTCCGCCGATTTTCTGTTCACTACAATTCCGATGTGCGTTAAATTTCCCGGAAGATCCCAGGTTACAATATCTCCGGGAACATATAATTCCGGTTTGGGTTCAATGGATTTTGATTTTCCAAATTTGGCAAAGAACACTCTCAGGTTGGGAACTCTGCGGTGGTCGATATTCGTGTCGGGCTTTTTCAGTCCCCATTTTTTAGGATATTTTGAAAAATTTTTCGCCATATCTTCATGCACTTCTTTCTGAAGATCAATCCCCAGTTTTCGGTAAGCTCTTATCACAACATCGGTACAAACGCCTTTGTCCGCAGGAACGTCTCCGTTCGGATATTTGATGTTAAAATAAGCAGGATCGTAAGTTACTCTGTCTTTTGTTAAGCTTAAAGCTGCATCAGACAGTTTTTGGGCAAACTGATTCTGTGCTTTTCCAAAAAACACGCAAAGAACTACAATAAATATTGAGAAATATTTCTTCATAGAAGTCCGGAACCTTAAAAGTTAAAATGTAAAAAGTGAATTTTAGATCTGGCTTTTAATTTCCGCCATCAATTCTTTTCCGCCGTTTTCAAGAACAGTTTTTGCAAATTTTTCCCCGAAATTTTCTTCATTATTATATATGAAGCTTTCATCGGTTGCGATGCTGTTTTTACCATCCAGAGAACAAAGTGCTGCCTTGAAACGGATCTGGTCTTCAAAAAGTTCTGCAAATGCTCCGATAGGTGCAGTACAGCCTCCTTCAAGCGTGCTCAGGAAATTTCTTTCCATTTCCACACAGATCTGCGTATTTTTATGATTGGTAAACTGTCTGATGATTTCATTGATCTCAGTTTTGTCTGAATGTCCTGCGACAGCAATCACTCCTTGCGAAGGAGCCGGAATTAAAAACGGAATCATTTCATAATCAATGTCCATTTTCATTCTCTTAATTCCTGCCAGAGACAGAATGGTCGCATCAAAATCTCCTTCTTCCAGCTTCTGAAGCCTTGTCTGAATATTTCCACGAATGTCCGAAAATTCAGCATTGGGGAAGTTTTTCAGCCAGAATGCTCTTCTTCTTAAACTGCTGGTTGCCAGTTTAAGCTCATGAAGTTCTTTATTTCTTGCCGATTCCTTTCGAACCAAAACATCCTGCGGAAAATCTCTTTCCAGATAAGAAACGATCTCAAGGTTTTCGGGAAGTTTTGTAGGAACATCCTTTAAAGAATGTACGGCAATATCAATTTCATCATTTAATAAGGCAACATCAAGATCTCTGGTGAAAACTCCTGTAATTCCTAATGAATACAGGGGTTGTGTAAGGTTTTTATCGCCTGAAGAGACAATAGGAACGATTTCCGTTAAATAATTGTTGTTCTGAAGATGCCTCGCAACTTCTCTAGCCTGCCAAAGTGCCAGTGCAGAATTTCTGGTTCCGATTCTAATGCTTTTCATTGAATTCGTTGTTTGGTTGTTCAACTAATATTTCGTGCATTAATTTACTAATTTCTTCGGCTTTTAAAGGATTATCGATGATATATTTTGCAAAACGGTTGGTGATTTTCTGGATCATTTTATCAGAAAGTTCCATATCCGTGATGTTTATGTATTTATTTTTTTTGTAAAAATTATGCATTTCATTGCGTTCCATATTCTTAAGAACCGCTTTGAAATGATGAATATTGGGCGCCAGTTTTCTCTTTTTTTCCCACTCAAGAAAGTCTTTCGTCATTTCCTTGATGATTTTTTCGGCTTTCGGGATCTCTTTTTCTCTCTGCTGAATGGTCTCCTGAATCTGTTTGGAAAGTTCATCCACGTCGATCAGCGTTACATTTTCATTCTCCTTTACATTTTTATCCACGTTATTCGGGATGGATAAATCAATTACCAAAGTTTCTTTTCCATTCGGGAAATGAGATCTGTTCACGATGGGATGTCTTGCGCCGGTCGCAACAATAAGAATATCTGTATTGCCCAATTCTTTATCAAAATCGGCGTAATCAATATGCGGAATATTGTACTTCTCGGAAATCTTAGCTGCCGTTTCCTGAGTTCTGTTGGCGATTTTTATTTTGGGCTGGTAAACGTGTTTTACGAGATTTTCAACTGTATTCTGCCCGATTTCTCCTACACCAAGCAGAAGAATATTTTTTTCGGTAATTCTTTTCTGGCTGTTTAAAATATAATGAACCGCCGCATAAGAAACAGAGGCTGCTCCGTTGGAAATTCCGGTTTCGTTTTTTATTCTTTTCGAAATCTGAATGGCGGAATTGATGGCTCTTTCCAGATAAGGATTAGAGTTCTGTCTTTCTTTTTTGAAACGGTTGTAGGCTTTTTTAATCTGTCCGATGATCTCAAAATCTCCGATAATCTGGCTTTCCAGTCCGGCTGCGACTCTGAAAAGGTGGATTAAAGCTTCTTCTTTCGTTAAAATATTGGCAAACTGAAGAAAATCCATCAGATTAACCCCGATTGTTTTGCAGTATTCTTCAGCAACAAGAAGATAGTTGGGAGAAGTGGTGTAAATTTCGGTTCTGTTACAAGTCGAAACGACAAATGAATCCCCTAAATCTTCATTATGGATCCGGGTAACGAAATTCTTAATGTTTTCATCAAAAAATGCAAATTTACCTCTTGTTTCTGCGTCAGCTTTTTCGAAACTAACGGAAAGCACAGCAAAATTAGACGTCTGATGTATGTTTGAATATTGTAACATAAGCGTGGCAAATTTACGTTTTTTTTAGCAAACCACTTTCTGAAAATGTATATGATAATTATCGTAAAAAACTATTTCGGAGATGGTAAAATAGGATGCCTTGTTGTTAATAAACGTTAAAATTATTTTTCAAAAAAGATAAATTTTCATCATTTGGATACTCCGTAAAGATATTTCACAAAAAAGAAGAAGTTAAGGACTGCCGTTTTACCTGCATTACGCCTGTGTTTATCTTAAATCCAGCTTAAAATAAATTCTGTAAATGCTTAGAGCAAAAGTTAATAGCCGATTACAAATTTTAATAAAAATTTAACCAAATTATATGCCCGCGGAATTTCTTTGGTAGTCTTAAATTTATATCTTTGTAACTCTTTAAAAAATCAGAAGTAAAAGTATGAGTTTATTCGATATGTTTACGCAAGAAATTGCGATAGACCTTGGTACTGCCAACACCCTTATCATCCATAATAATAAAATTGTTATAGACCAGCCGTCTATTGTCGCGATCGAGCGTTCGACAGGCAGACCGATTGCCGTGGGTGAGCAGGCGAAACACATGCAGGGGAAAACTCATGAGGACATCAAAACAATCCGTCCGTTGAAAGACGGGGTAATTGCCGATTTCCACGCTTCTGAACATATGATTAAGGAATTTATCAAAAAAATTCCGGGAATTAAAGGGAAGTTTATTCAGCCCGCATTAAGAATCGTAATCTGTATTCCTTCCGGAATTACGGAGGTTGAAAAAAGAGCGGTAAGAGATTCTGCCCAGAAAGTAAACGCTAAAGAAGTTCGTTTGATTTATGAACCGATGGCTGCAGCAATAGGGGTTGGAATCGACGTACAGAAACCTGAAGGAAACATGATCATCGATATAGGTGGCGGTACTACAGAAATTGCTGTTGTAGCTTTAGGAGGTATCGTTTGCGATAAATCTGTAAAAATTGCGGGAGATGTATTTACGAATGACATCGCCTATTACTTAAGAACGCATCACAACTTATATATCGGAGAAAGAACAGCGGAGAGGATTAAAATCGAAGTTGGTTCTGCCGTTGAAGACTTAGACGTAGATATCGAAGATATTCCGGTACAGGGAAGAGACCTTATTACAGGAAAGCCAAAAGAAATTATGGTGGGTTATAAAGAGATTGCAAGAGCATTGGACAAATCGATCATCAGAATTGAAGATGCGGTAATGGAAACACTTTCTCTTACTCCTCCGGAATTGGCGGCAGATATTTATAAGACAGGAATTTATCTTGCCGGTGGCGGTGCATTATTAAGAGGTCTTGCAGACAGATTGCACAAAAAGACAGGTCTTCCTGTATTTGTAGCAGAAGATCCGTTGAGAGCGGTTGTTCGCGGAACAGGTATTGCACTTAAGAATATGGATAAATTCAATTTCTTAATTAAATAATTCTAACTTTTTACGAAACACATCTGAATGGGATTTTTGCTGAGATTATTTTCAAAGAATGCGCTATTTGTCTTCTTTATATTTCTGCAAATCATTGCTCTTGTTCTGATATTCTCTAAAAACGCCATGCAGCAATCATGGATTGCAGGGCAGTCTGCTGCTTTCAATTCCTGGGTTTCGGGATATATCGATGAAGGAGTTTCGTATCTTAAGCTGAAACAGATCAACGAAGATCTTGTGGCACAAAATAAAGCCTTGATGGTGGAACTTTACGGAAAACAGGGAGCGAAAAATCCAATGTTCAGAAAAGTTCATGATACCATCGGAGGCGGACAAATCTATACTTTTGTTGACGGAGAGATTGTTTTCAACAGTATCAACAGAAGAAATAACTACTTTACCATCAACAGAGGCAGGAGAGACGGTGTTTTTCCACAAATGGGCGTGATGGCTCCGAAAGGGATTGCCGGAATCGTTATTAATTCTACAGACAGCTATGCTTTGGTTCAGTCGGTTTTAAGTGTTAATAAAATCAGAATCAATGCTGCTTTAAAAAACTCAGGATATTTCGGAACCTTAACATGGAACGGAGACAACTCCAGAGTAATGCATTTGGCGGATATTCCAAAATATGTTGCCCTGAAAATTGGCGATACTGTGGTTACCGACGGAAAATCAGCGATTTTCCCTAAAGGGGTACAGATCGGAACCATTGCAGGATATTCTGTGGATAATAAAACCGGATTCTGGGATATTTCTGTGGAACTAAGTGAAAAAATGGGAGCTTTAAGCAAAGTTTATGTGGTGAAAAACCTCAAGAAAGCTGAAGTTCAGAAGATTCAGGATACCATGCAGGCTGTAATAAAAAAGGAAAATGATTAGCAGAACATTATTTACGGATATATTGATTATGATTTTTCTGGTTGCATTACAGGTTTTTGTACTGAACAGGATCACCATTTTCGGAAAGTACACTCCGGTGCTCTATCCGGTATTCGTGATGTTTTATCCTTTTTTCAGAAATAAATTTCAGTTTTTAGCACTAAGTTTTCTCATCGGACTTTCCGTAGATGCATTTCTCGGAACCTGGGGAATGAATGCGTTTGCAACCACTTTGATTGCTTATTTCAGAACATTGATTTTCAGAACTTCTACAGATACTTCCACAGATTTTTTCTCTTTTCAGTCCCTGCAGTGGGCGCAGTTTTTACTGTTTTTATTTTCAAGTATCTTTTTGCATCAGCTTTTAGTTCAGTACATTGAATTCTTCAAGTTGAGCAGATTTTTTGAAATATTACTTAATGTATTGGTAACTAGTTTAATTTCGTTTATATTTATAGTTATTTACGCATTAATCTTTAAAATCAAACAAAAAGTTTGAACACACGTTATTTAAAAATCTTTTCCGTTCTTATCGTTATCGCTATGATTTTTGTGGCGAGAATTGCTTATTTACAGTTGTTTACGGATCGTTATGCTTTAAATGCAGCCAATACTTCCATTAAAATTGAATACGTTATTCCGCAAAGAGGAGTCATTTTTGACCGCAACGGCAAAATTCTGGTGGGAAACCAGCCTGCCTACGAAATTTCCTTCACTCAGGCTTTAATGCGTCCTGATTTTGATACCGTAGGATTCTGCAACCTGATGAAGATTTCGAAAAATGATTTCGTCAGAACCATCGAAAATATTAAAAAAGAAAAATATTATTCCAAGCTGACTCCCATGACCTTCATGAAAAATCTAAGTCGTGAAGACATTGCGAGAGTTCAGGAAATTATATTCAAATATCCCGCTTTCAGTATTGTTTCAAGACCTCAGCGACAATATGAAGTTTCTACGTCGGGAAATCTTTTGGGATATACCAGTGAAGTTAACGAAAGGGAGATTAAAAAAGACTCTGCTTATTACTTACCGGGCGATTTCATCGGAAAAACAGGAGTTGAAAAAGCCTACGAAAAAGATCTTCGCGGAGTGAAGGGAATGAAATACATTCAGAAGGACATCAAACTGAGGAATGTAGGACCTTACAAAAACGGATCTTTAGACAAAGACGTTATCACAGGAAAAGACATTACACTTACCATAGACTACGATTTGCAGAGAATTGCTGAAGAAATGCTTGTCAATAAGCACGGTGCGATTGTAGCAATTGATCCCAATAACGGAGAAGTTCTGGTCGCAGCAACGGGACCGGATATCGATCCGAATCTTTTTACCGGACCGAATAAATCTAAAAACCTCTACGCTTTATCCAAAGATACAATCTACGAGAACAAACCGACCTTCGACAGGTCTTTACAGGCAGCTTATCCTCCCGGTTCTACATTTAAATTGTTAACCGCTTTGTCTGCGATGCAGATGGGCGTGATGGACGAAAATACAGTGTTTCCTTGTGGGGGCGGATTTAATTACAGAGGGTTGAGAATTAAAGGTCACGGTGGAGCAGATCCGCTGATTCCGGCAATTCAGGTTTCCAGTAACTGTTACTTTTCCTACGCGTATTTGGCGATCGTTAATAAATATCCCGGAAATCCTTCGAAAGGGGTTGACGAATGGAAAAAGATCATGAGCAGCTTTGGAGTAGGAGAATTTTTAAATAATGATTTTGCAGTAGGCGCAAAAGGAAGAATTCCTACCGGAGAGTTTTATGAAAAAAGAATGGCTTCCATTTACAAAGCAAGTGGTTCTAAAAAAGATCCTAAAAACTGGGATCCTTTGGCAACAGGGGCTGTTTTCAACGGAATGGGACAGGGAGACGTATTGGTAACTCCGCTTCAGCTTGCCAATTATGTGGCTGCAATCGCCAATAAAGGATGGTATTACACTCCGCATATCGTAAAATCGATCGACGGAAAGCCCAATCCGGATCCGAGATTCAAAAAGAAACATCAGACTTTAGTTGATAAAAAGCATTTTGAACCCGTTCTGAAAGGAATGGAAGCCGTAGTTTTAAGAGGTACGGCACATGGTTTAAAATCCAACGATTTTACCCAGCTTGCAAAAACAGGAACTGCACAGGTTCCGCAGGGAAAAGATAATTCCATTTTTGTTTTAATTGCTCCGGCTGATAAACCTAAAATTGTGGTTGCAGCGGTAATGGAACACGCTGGATTTGGAGCTACTTGGGCGGGTCCAGCCTCAACGGTAATCGCCGAAAAATTTATTACAGGTGATCTGAAGCGTGAAAATCTCTACAAAAAAATGACTTCCTCAAGCTTTATGCCTGAATATAAAAGACAGTGGATTGCGGATCTGAAGCGTAAAGGTTTATACAAAGAACCGGTAGATTCTCTCAAGCAGAAAAGAATACTGGACAGCCTGAAATTTGTAAAAGAGCAGAAAGCAAAACTGCAGAAACAGATAGACATCGAAACGAAAAATAATAAAACAAAACCTGCTAAACAATGAAATGGGCAGAAGGAATAGATAAATTAGGTCTTGGCTTATATTTCCTGCTTTGTGCTTTTGCCATCGCAAATATTTATAGTGTAGACCAAAAGTTAGGAGAAAAACAGCTTATTTTCTTCTGCATTTCCCTGTTCGTCGGATTGGTGATTTTCGTGGGACGAAGCAAGTTCTTCGAAAATATGTCAGGAATTATTTACATTGGAGGAGTATTGCTTCTCGTAGGACTTTTCCCTTTTGGTAAAGAAATCCTCGGGCAGAAAAACTGGTATAAATTCGGAAGTTTTACCATGCAGCCCGTTGAGTTTGCAAAGATTGGAACCGCTTTAATGCTTGCAAATTATGTTTCCGGACCGGAATTTAATCTGAAAAACAGGAAATCTCTATTAACGACTTTAGCCATTGTAGGAATTCCGGCTGTTGTAGTTCTCGCCATTCCCGATGTTGGTTCCATGTTGGTTTTTATCGCCTTCTTTATTGCCTTGTATCGTGAAGGATTGAGTGGAGTTCTGTTTGGAGTAGGATTTCTTTTTGCAGGGGTTTTCCTCGTCTCTTTGGCGATAGATCCGATCTGGGTTGCGATTACCATCATCCTGATTATCGGAGGATACATTGCAATGAATTATTACAAAATGTCGTGGAATATTATTTCCATTTCAAGTATTGCAGGTTCGGTGCTGCTTTTATGTGGTCTGGCTTTCGGTGCGCCTTATATTTTAGAAAAACTGCCGAAACACCAGAGAGAAAGAATTGAGGTTCTTTTTAAAGGTGAAAAAGCATTCAGGGATACTTCCGGATATAATTTGTTGTATTCTAAAACGGCTATCGGTTCCGGAGGTCTTTGGGGAAAAGGATACCGTGAAGGTTCCGTTACGCAGGGGAAATTTGTTCCGGAGCAGGAAACCGACTATATTTTCTGTACTGTAGGTGAAGAATGGGGTTTTGTAGGAAGCGCCGTTCTTATTCTCTGTTATATGGTGTACATCGGAAGGATTTATTATCTCGCCGAGCAGCAGAAATCGGGCTTTAACCGCGTTTTCGGATATTGCTTTGCCTCGATTCTTTTAATGCACTTTACCATCAATTTAGGAATGGTAATGGGGTTATTCCCAACCGTTGGTATTCCGTTGCCGTATTTCAGTTATGGAGGAAGTTCTTTACTGGCGTTCTCAATGATGACTTTTATTTTCTTTAAATTAAATTATTCGGATAAGAATAGTCTGGTTTAAAAGCTGGAGGATAGAAGGTGGAAGTTCAAAATAATATGTTTTAATTTTCATAATTGAGATCTGCGTAATCTGCCAAATTCGTGAGATAAAATAAAACTCTCAACAAAGTTTATGAAAGAATCCTATTTTTCAGATCAGCATTTCGAGAACAGAAATTTCACACAGCCTTTAGACAAAGGCGAATACGAAAACTGTACTTTCCGAAACTGTAATTTAGAATACGCCAATCTTTCAGGCTATAATTTTAACGACTGCGAATTTATTGGCTGCAACCTCAGCATGATGAATCTGGTTTCAACAGCTTTTCGCGAGGTGGTTTTTAAAGAGTGTAAAATGTTCGGACTGCATTTTAACGACTGCAACGAATTCGGATTATCGTTTACATTTGAAAGCTGTCTTCTCAACAATTCCATATTTTATAAAACATCAATCAAAAAAACACTATTCAGAAATTCAAAATTAATTGAGGTCGATTTTTCTGAATGCGATTTATCGAACGCAATATTTTCCGGATGCGATCTCTCAGGAGCTGTTTTCGACCACACCAACCTCGAAAAAGCGGATTTCCGTACATCGTTCAGTTATTCCATCAATCCGGCTTTAAACAGGCTTAAAAAGGCTAAATTTTCGCTTTCTGAAATTCATGGACTCCTTCATCAATTCGATATTGAAATTGATAAAAACGGATAGGTTACTGTTGATGGTTAATCGTTGATCGTTTTGCTGTCTAATACCATTTTATCTTTGGATTTTCTGTACATAAATATTCCGTAGGAATTGTATCTGTGTAGCATAAATGAAGAATGCAGAATCAGAACTCCGCAGGAGTTCAATATCAGAGTAAATTTGAGAATTGATCTAAGCTCAATCTCAAAGTTTTTACAGGTGAAAATATTCTCTGAAACTTTTATCTTCTTAGTATTAGAAAAAAGCAATTCCCCTTCTCTGAAGGGGTGGATTTTGCAAAGCAAAAGACGGGGTAGTCAAAAGAAAGCGAAACAATAAAAAAACCATCAAAATCTTGATGGTTTCATTATTTAAATCAATTATTTAAAATTAAAAACTTGCTGCGTTTGCTGCCGGAGTTGTTGTTGCAAGATTATTGTAAGCTTCTCCGTTTTCGTTGATGATTCTCTTTCCGAATCTGTATTTTGGACCCCAATAAGTATCATTTAATGAAGAAATCATGACTCCTTTTGAAGTTGCGGCGTGAATAAACTTCACTTCTCCGTCTTCTGTTACGCTTTCTACGATTCCTACGTGAGAAATTCTTCTTCCGTGAGAAAAGAAAATCAAATCTCCTTTCTGAAGGTTTTCTTTCTCGATTCTTTCACCTTCTTCAGACTGCGAAGCTGCTACTCTTGGTAAGCTAAGACCTGCTGCTGCACCGAAAACTGAAAGTACAAAAGCTGAACAGTCAATCCCGTTTCTTGTCATTCCTCCGTAACGGTATGGCGTTCCAAGATAAGTCTGTGCTTCGTTTAAGATGTTATCGATTGTTGCGTTATGTTTGATTGCTTTTGCAATCTCAGAATTTTTGATAGAATTTTTTGCGTTGGCTAAAGTAGCTGCCTTTTCTGCAAGAAATGAGTTGATTAATTTCTGCTTATCCTGCTCCATTTTGTTTGTTTCAAGAGAGGCAAGTTTGGCATCTGTTTTGTATTCTTTAGCGTAAGTTGCTGGTTTTGAAACTACGTAGTTTGTAACACACGATTGTAACGATACAGTAGAGACGAAAGCAACTAGATAAAACAAAACTCTTTTCTTCATATATATTTGATTACCGTGTTAAAAAAAGGATAGTATATTTTCAAAAGCAATACAAAAATATAGAATCCAAGTAAAAGAGCCCCGATATGACAATTGTCAGGTTCTTTATTTAACACATTTTAACATAATTTTTACGTATGTTAAAAAAAATAAACCGCAACCGCCTGTTTTGGGTAGGTGTGCGGTTTTTTTTATTAAGATTCTTTAACAAAAATATTGCGGATTATTGTAAAATAAAGGGTAGGCAATTAAATTAATTCAAAATACCCCCTTATAAATTTTGTTAATAAATGATTGGTTTTTCGGTTGTTTCAGGTTTTTAACTCTACTTTTTAATGCTTTTATAACGGCTGTTGTTTTCGTTTTAACAAAGCATTCATACCTCATAAAAAAAACTCCCCGATCAATCGGAGAGTTTCACTAATATGGAACTTTACAAATGTTACTTTGTAAATAACATTTCTCTGTATTTCGTCATTGGCCAAAGCTCATCGTCTACCATCATTTCAAGATCGTCTGATGCATCTCTGATGGTGTCGAATAAAGGTTTTACCTTATTACAGTATTCTTCAGCCTGTTTTTGGCTCTCGGTAACTGCTTTTGCCGCTTCTCTTGCTTTAATAAGATCTTCAACGCCTACTTTAATTTTAGAAACATTCTCGGAAATGCTTGTAATTAAGCTCATTTGTTCTTTTGCCAAAGATTTGAATTCTTTGTCTCCGAAGATTTCTTTTAACCCTTTTACGTTCTCGATCAGTCTGTTCTGATAGTTTAACGCAGAAGGAATAATGTGGTTTCTTGCGATGTCACTTAACACTCGTGCTTCGATATCAATAACCGTAGAATATTTTTCTAATTTAATTTCGTTTCTTGCTTCAACTTCTCTGTGCGTGAAAATTCCCATCTCTTCGTAAAGCGCTAAGAATTTCTCATCCATTTCCTGCTTAAGAGCTTCCGGAGTTGTTTTTAAATTGTTTAAGCCTCTCTTTTCCGCTTCTTTAGCCCAGTCATCAGAATATCCGTCTCCTTCAAACATGATGTTTTTACACTGCTTGATGTATTCTCTTAATACATTGAAGATTGCTTCATCTTTCTTAAGACCAGTTTCAATTAAAGCATCTACTTCTTTCTTAAAGTCGTTTAATTGTTTTGCAGCAATTGTGTTCATTACTGTCATAGATTCTGCGCAGTTTGCAGAAGAACCTACCGCTCTGATTTCGAATTTATTTCCTGTAAATGCAAATGGAGATGTTCTGTTTCTGTCTGTGTTATCCAACAGGATTTCAGGGATTTTTCCAACAACATTTAGTTTTAAATCTGTTTTTTCGTCCGGAGAAAGTTTTCCTTCCGTTACTTTTTCTAGCTCTTCCAAAACTCTGAACAACTGGCTTCCGATGAATACGGAAATAATTGCCGGCGGAGCTTCGTTTGCGCCCAATCTGTGGTCGTTGCTTGCAGAAGCAATACTTGCTCTTAAAAGATCTGCATATTCATGAACCGCCTTAATTGTATTGACGAAGAACGTTAAGAACTGTAAGTTTTTCTTAGGATTTTTTCCCGGGCTTAAAAGATTTTCACCTGTATCTGTTGCCAAAGACCAGTTATTGTGCTTTCCGCTTCCGTTTACCCCTGCGAATGGTTTCTCGTGGAACAAAATATGGAAATGATGTCTGTGAGCGATTCTTGCCATTACGTCCATCAACAAAGAGTTGTGGTCAACAGCAACGTTTACTTCTTCAAACATCGGAGCAAGCTCGAATTGATTCGGAGCTACCTCGTTGTGTCTCGTTGTTACAGGGATTCCCAATTTCATACATTCGATTTCTAATTCTTTCATGAAATTCATGACTCTTGTAGGAATTGAACCGAAATAGTGGTCATCCAACTGCTGCCCTTTTGCAGGAGAATGTCCTAATAAAGTTTTACCTGTTAAAACCAAATCAGGACGAGATTGATATAAAGCAGAATCTACCAAGAAATATTCCTGCTCCCAACCTAAAGTTGGTGTTACTTTCGTTACACTTTTGTCGAAATACTGCATTACATTGGTTGCAGCTTCGTCTACCGCGTTCAAAGCTCTTAAAAGAGGGGCTTTATAATCTAAAGTTTCTCCTGTGTAAGAAATGAAGATCGAAGGAATACATAAAGTAGTTCCCATGATGAACGCAGGAGATGTAGGATCCCATGCGGTGTAACCTCTTGCTTCAAAAGTGTTTCTGATACCTCCATTCGGGAAAGAAGATGCATCAGGTTCCTGCTGGATCAGTAAATTTCCGCTGAATCTTTCGATTGCTCTTCCGCCTTCGATTGGCGTGAAGAATGAATCGTGCTTTTCTGCTGTAGAACCGGTTAAAGGCTGAAACCAGTGCGTGTAGTGCGTTACACCTTTGCTCATTGCCCAGTCTTTCATGGCTACCGCAACCTGATCTGCAATGTGTCTCTGGATTTTGCTTCCTTTTTTTACCGCATCCATAATAGACTGGAATGCTTCTTTCGTTAAATATTCTCTCATCGTTTCTTCAGAGAAAACATTCTGACAGAATAATTCTGATAATTTCACGGGAACTTCTACAGAATTATCTCTTCTGAAGTCCTTGAATGGTAAAGTTTCTAACGCTTTGAATCTTAAAGTTGACATATTAGGTTGATTTTTACGGGGCAAATTTACAAAAAAATTGAATTGAAAAATATTTTACCCTAAAAAATTAAGGGGTGTTTTTAAAATTTAATATAATTGTAGTTTTTGGAGAGGCTGAGTTTCAAAACTACATTCATACCTTATTATATATAGGATACTTTTTCTGAATGGAAAATTTAATATTAAGAAAATTTATTCCTGAAACTTTAAAATACAAGCGGCGAAAATCTTAATTTTAAAACACGAAATATTTATCTGGATTAAAAAACATTCGTTAAAGCATTGGTTAGCAAATGAATATATTATTTAAAATATTTTTCGTAACTTAGCAGACTTTTTATAAAAATTTTAAATATATGACAAATTCTAGAGCAAGAGAAACCACCGAGGCAATTGAAAGACTATACATTTCTATGAGACACCTGTTTTATAGAGGTTTTTTCAAGCCGAGCGGAGTTTCAGGAGAAAGCATTAGAAGTTTGTTGAAGACGATCAATCCGGAAATTTACGGTACCATGAGTATGCCCAGCAAAGTGGAACTCGATGGTTTGATGTATGTTTTAGACAGACTTCCAGAAGGAATCGAAGAATGCGCTTTCATTCATCTTACATCAGACGAAGGTTTTGATAAAGGAAGTTTTGAACCGATCGTTCCTAAAAAAAGAAGAAGAAACTGTTACAGAATCGATGAACACCAGATGAACATTGAAGTTCTTTTGGGGCGTTCGGAAATTTATGATATTCTTACCCACCTTACCTTTTTATTCATTGAGGCAGATAAAGTTCGCAATCTGGCTTTCATTCAGGATGAAAACTGGAAACCGACAAGAGCCTTCAGAATTATCGAAGAAGTGGTAAAAGGCGAGAAAAAATTCAGCAGAAGAGAAAAAGAAGTTGCCCTTATTCATTTATCTTCTTTAATAGGAAGAACATTTGATGAAACTTTAAATGCTTACAATACTTTTGGCGATGACGAAAATCCTGACCGCTTATTCAAAATCATCTACAACCTTGCGAAAGTAAGTCTGGAAGATGCAAAACAGACCAGAGAAAGGGAAATTCATTTCAGTGCTATCTTAAAGGAAAGAGTAGGACATCACTATTTTGGTGAAAAGTGGGCGAATAAAGTAAAAGAAGTGCTATTTGAAAATAATCTTCACATGAGACCGCTTCACATCATTTCTGCCAATATGCACTCTGTGAAAAATATGCTGTATGCCAACGAAGCATTGAAGAAAAAAGATCATAAAGAAGTAGATTACAAAATGTACGGAGAAATTTCCGACAAAAAAGAACTTCGCGATAAAGTTTCCAAATACGCTTTGGAACAGGAAATGATCTATATTAATGACAAAAGCGGAAGTAATATCGATGTGCAGATCATCGACCTCAGCAAAACAGATCTCAGAAATACACCTTTTCAGGATATTAAGTTTGCCGGAGATGATGTCGTAATGGTTTTTGATTATGCATTCGGAGAACAGGCTTACGAAATAATGGACGAATTGCTGAGACCTTACGAACATAAAGGGGAAGTGTATATGATGAAGGTAAAATCTGTTTCCATCATGGGTAAAGCGGGAATTCTTGCCGGAGGAAAAGGAGACATCATGATCCCGACTTCGCATATTTTTGAAGGAACAGCAGACAATTATCCGTTTGAAAATGCCCTGAAACTGGACGATTTTAAAGACGATGAATTAAAAGCTTTTGAAGGTCCGATGATTACTGTTTTGGGAACTTCGCTTCAGAACAGGGATATTCTTTCGTATTTTATGAATACTTCGTGGAAAGCTATCGGTCTTGAGATGGAAGGTGCACATTACCAGAAAGCCATTCAGGTGGCGTCGAAAATCAGACACCATATTTCTCCGGATCTGTTTGTGATGTATGCTTATTACGCATCGGATAATCCTTTGGAAACCGGAAGTACGCTTTCTTCTGGAGGTTTAGGATTAACAGGGGTAAAACCAACCTATCTTATTACCTTAAGAATCTTAGAAAAGATCTTACAGAGCGGAAAGAAAGAATCTTCAGCGAAAAAATAATTCCATTTAAAAAATGAATTTTATTTATAAAACAAGAAATATTTTCATGAGCATATTTTTATTTATGCTCATGTTTTTTTTTACACTAAGTTGTAAAAATGAAAGTGAACCGCAAAATTTTCCATTTTATAAGCAAACAAATGAAAAAACTTGTGGTTCCACTTGTTTAAAAATGATTTTAAAATATTATGGCAGAACTTATACAGATAAATACTTGAGTGAGATTACTCAAGTTGATCCTAAACGAGGAACGAGCATGTATAATTTATTCTCTGCCGCAGAATCATTAGGATTTAAATCAGAAGGATTAGAAGTTGATTTTCAAAACCTAAAGAATAATGTACAACTACCTTGTGTTGTATATTGGAAGCCTAATCATTTTGTAGTTGTCTACAAGATAGAGGAATCGAAAGTATATGTTGCGGATCCGGCGGATTCTTTAAAAATTTATAGTAAAAAAGGCTTTTGCGATTTGTGGGAAGATCCTAACTCCAATGGTACAAAGACAGGATATGTTTTAATGATTAATAAGTAAAATAATGAGTTCAGCAGCACAATTAGCCAAAAGATTCCGGGAGGTTACATTAGATGGTTTATGGATTGCCAATACCAACTTTAAAGATCAGCTTTCCAATGTTTCTTGGGAAAAGGCAACAGCCAAAGTAGGTTCTTTAAATACCATCGCAATGCTTACTTTTCATATTGATTATTATATTGCCGGTTTAATTAATGTTTTTGAAGGTGGCGATTTGGAAATCAGGGATCAATTCAGCTTCGAGCTACCTCCGATTGAGTCTCCGGAACAGTGGGAGAACCTGAAAAGTAAATTTTTAAGCGATGCCGAAAAGTTCGCAGATTTATTGGAAAAAATGCCCGATTCGAAAATGAACGAGGGTTTTGTAGACGAAAAGTACGGAACCTATCTCAGAAATATAGATGGCATGATCGAGCATTGCTATTATCATCTGGGGCAGATTACTTTGATTAAAAAACTTTTATTGGATTAAGTTATTTCAAGTATATGAAGAATACTGGTCTTGTTTTTATACTACTATTTCCGTTTTATTGTTTTCCTCAATTTACAATTCCCAAAGGATTTTCAGAATTTACAGAAAGTCCTGCCAATGGAAAAGAAATGAAAAGGATAGTTGCAGATTTTGATAAGGATAATAAAGATGATGTAATGACAGTGATTTATCAATCAAAATATAAAGAAGATTCTGCGATAAAAAAGTATTTAATCATTTATCTTTCTTCAAAAAAGAAAACGTTTTTTATTGATTTTGATTTATTTAATGGGGTTTATGTTGTACCACTAAAGTACAAAAATGATGTGCTGGATTTTCTTATTTATCAGGATGGAACCGGTGTTTATGGTCATGGTTTAAAATTGAGGTTTAACCAAAAAGTAAAAGAAATACAGCTTATTGGCTATGATTACAGTTACAGAACCACAACCGGACATTGCAACAAAACCTATAATTTATTAACGGGAGATTATATTGTAACGAATGATTATTATAACTGGGAAAAAGACAAAACAGAATTTGAAAATTTTAAAGGAAATAAGAAGCAGTCTAAAAGCATTTTTATTAAAGATTTTACTTTTAAGTTATTTGAAAAATTAAGTCTGATAGGAAAAGAATATGAAAAAGAATAATAGGTTTAACAATCTTTGTAAAAATTTATCCAATTCCATAGGAGTCTCAAAATATCACATATTTGAGGCTTTTATTTTAAATACTTATCTTTAGAAAAAATAAAATTTTAAATGAAAAAATCGGTTGCAATCCTGTTTGCATTTATCATTTCACAGTTTCATGCTCAGCAGGGAGCTTATTATCAGCAGAGTGCAAAATACAAGATGGATATTGATGTGAATGCTGAAAAGTTTACCTACGAAGGAAAACAAACTTTAGATTACAAAAATAACTCTCCAGACGAACTGAATGTTGTCTATTTCCATTTGTACTGGAATGCTTTTAAACCCAATTCGATGATGGATCAGAGAGTTGCAGGACAAGGAAAAAACGGAGATTCCAGACTTCAGAAAGATGGTGTTTCAAGATTGGCTTCGATCCCGAAAGATCAGGAAGGGGCGCAAAATATCCATTGGATCAAACAGAACGGGAAAACACTGAAATTTGAAGTTCAGGAGACGGTAATGAAAGTTTATCTTGCGGAACCGATTAAACCTAATTCGTCCACTACATTTACTTTAGAATGGGATGCGGTAATTCCGCAGCAAATCAGAAGAAGCGGAAGAAATAACAGGGAAGGAGTGGATATGACGATGACGCAATGGTATCCGAAAATCGCAGAATACGATTACGATGGCTGGGCGACATTTGATTATATCGGAAGAGAATTTCACGCGCCGTTCTCGGATTTTGATGTTACGATAAAAATCAATAAAGAGTATGTAATCGGAGCGGGAGGAATTCTGGAAAATCCTTCTGAAGTAAAAGGGTATGATGCTAATGCTAAAATTAAAGCAGATAAAAATAAAGCAACATGGAAGTGGAGTGCTAAAAATATCCTCGATTTTGCATGGGCTGCAGATAAAGACTATATCGTAAAAAGTTTTGACGTTCCGCAAGGCCCGAAAGTTTTTTTAGTATATCAGAATAACGATAAAACAAAAGTCTGGGAAGAAGCACAGTCTTACATCACAAAATATTATCAGTTGATGAATTCCCATTTCGGGAAATATGTGTATCCGACATATTCTTTCATTCAGGGAGGAGATGGAGGTATGGAATATGGAATGTGTACCATGATTTTAGGTGAAGCGAATGATATTGAGGGACTAATGGGATTAATGGCTCATGAAGGAGCGCATTCGTGGTATCAGCAAATTCTTGCGACCAATGAACCGATGCGTCCGTGGATGGATGAAGGATTTACAAGTTATGCGGAAGGATATGTAATGAATCAGTTGTTTCCTCCTGCAAAAGAACTTCCGAATCCTTTTGCAAATTCTTTAAATGCTTATAGAAATTTTGTAAAAAAAGGTATCGAAGAACCGGCAATCTGGTTGGGAGATCATCATGATAACGGAACTTCTTATACGTATGCTTCTTATGTAAAAGGAGAATTGTATCTGGTTGAGCTGGGTTACATTATGGGGGAACAGAATCTTGCGGAAACATTGAAGCAGTATTACGATCAATGGGCGCTAAAACATCCTTCAGACAGAGATTTCTTACATATTGCCCAGAAAGTTTCGGGTATGGATCTGAAATGGTTTCAGAATTACTGGATCAATACCACAAAAACAATTGATTACGGAATCAAAGACGTAAAATACGATACAAAATCTACTACTATTACTTTGGTGAATAACGGACAGGTTCCGATGCCGATTGATTTCAGTGTTATAACTACGGACAAAAAAATAATCAATTATCAGATTCCTATGAACATGACGCATACGTGGAAGGAAAAAGATGCTTACGGAGAATTCAAAACAATGCCTTACTGGCCTTGGACGCAGAAAGAATACTCCATCACCATTCCTTATACAAAATCACAGTTATCGGTTTTAGGAATAGATTTTAGTCAAAGACTTGCTGATGTGAATATGGCGGATAATTTCGTTGAAGTGAAATAAAATTAAATTTAATGAAGCATAATAAATCCCTGAAGAGTTTTTTTTAGGGATTTTTTTATATGATATTACGTGATAATTGAAAGTGAATTTTTATTGAATTCCAAACTGTTTTACCATCCAGTGGTTAGAATGATTTTTAACCAAATCGTTTTTTAGGACTTCATCATTGGTATTGAGATAATGATAAACTTTTAAAGGAACAGAATCGGGATATTCTTTTAAACCCTGCGCAGCAACTGCTTTAGCTTCGTCCTTCTTGTTTGCACTGTCCAAAGATTCATAAGTATAAATATAAATGATGGCAGGAATTTTCCCATATATTTTTTGAAATTCACTATTCAATATTTTCATTGTTTCTACCTGAAATTCAGAATTAGGCTTTTTGCCAACCATTGCTGTCTGGCTTATATGCTGTTGATACATCAAAAACAACATCAGCAGGTGAATATTTTTTGTAGAAGGATCGGAAAGCAGACTCTGGATTTTTTCAATGGTTTCCGTGGTCATTTCATCATTTTCAGCCTGTAAGCTCTTGTTGTAGAACTCGTCCAGAATATGGTAAACCGTCTTATCGCTTCCGTCGATCTTTGCTTCTTTTTTTATTTTTTCAAATACTTCTTTTGCGCCGGCGGCAGTCTGTGAGAAAGCGTTAATTCCCGAAAGAAATAAAAATAGCAGAATCAGTTTTTTCATGAAAATTTGAGTTGAAGTGATTTTAGGTTTAAATATAAATAATTGTTTCTTAAATACAAGAAAATCTAAACCGTAGTTTTACTAAAATCAGTAAATTTAGTGCCTTAAAATTAATCGGAGATTTCCATCTTTTTGAAAATAAATAAATGAAGTCAATTGTAATAAACATAGGAAACAGCAATATCAGATTCGGACTTTTTAACGAAGACAACTGTGATATTTCCTGGGTAATTAATACAAAACCATACAGAACGGCAGACGAATTATACGTACAAATGCTGATGCTGTATCAGACCTATAAAATTGAGCCTGCAGAAATCAGTAAAGTCATTATCGGATCTGTTGTACCTCAGCTTACAAAAGTGATGAGTGCAGCGATAAAAAAGATTCATGATATTCATCCTGTGATTGTTGACAGAAATACGCCTTCCGAAGTTCAGGCAAAATCTAAACAGATGGGAACTGATATTTATGCAAACCTTGTTGCGGCTCATAATATGTATCCCGACAGAAAAAAAATTGTACTGGATTTCGGAACTGCACTCACGGCGAGCTGTGTTGCAGAAAGCGGAGAAACTTTGGGAGTAATTATCGCCCCGGGAATCGTTACTGCACTTAATTCTCTGATCAGCCAGACTGCTCAGCTTCCGGAAATTGAGCTGGTAAAGCCAAAAACCGTTCTGGGTTTAGATACGGTAACCTGTATGCAAAGCGGAATGGTCTACGGATTTCTGGGAATGGTAGAAGGATTTATAGACAGAATAAACGATGAGGTAAACGATGATTGTTTTGTGGTGGCAACCGGCGGAGTCTCTCATGTCTACAAGCCTCTAACGGATAAGATTCACGTTATGGACAGATTGCATACTTTGAAAGGGTTATATTTTCTGGGAAAAAATTTATAGTAAAAGGTTGAGGTTCAGATTAAAAAAACGATTGATAAATATTATCCTAAACCTCAACTTTTATATCATCTTTTAGATTTAAAGAATTCTTTCACAATTAAAGAACATTCATTTTCTAAAATTCCAGTAATGATTTCTGTTTTTGGGTGAAGAGAAAGGTTCTTATTGATGAACCCCCGTTGTTCATCTCTTGCCCCGATGACAACTTTTGAAATTTGTGACCACGACAATGCGCCGGAGCACATTACACAAGGTTCCATTGTGACATAGAGTGTACAGTCTCTTAAATATTTTCCGCCCAGAAAATTGGCAGCAGAAGTTATTGCCTGCATTTCTGCGTGAGCCGTTACATCATTTAAGGTTTCAGTAAGATTATGGGCTCTTGCAATCACTCTGTTATTGGAAACTATTACGCATCCGATAGGAACTTCATCTTTTTCTAACGCGGTTTCAGCTTCATGAAGAGCCATTTTCATGAAATATTCGTCGGTAAACATTTATGGTTCAATATTCATGGTTAAAGGAAGCCGGAAACGATATCGTACCGGACCACCATTGATGATAGCCGGAGAAAACTTTTGTGAAACAGAATAAAGAGCGATTTCTGCCTGTCTGTTGAATGTGAAATTATCTCCTTCTGCCTGAACATTGCTGATGCTGCCATCTTTTTCTACAATAAAAGCCACATTAGTTTTTACGGTTTTTACATCAGAATATACACCGCCAAGATAAAACAGATGGGCTACTTCTTTTCGCAACTCATTAATTCCTCCGGGATAATCTGCCATTTTATCAATAACTACCGAGGGAGGCGCAGGAGCTTCGGGAGACAAAGTTTTCAGTAATTTTAATTTGCTGAGATCTTCAAGGTTTTTGGTTTTTAATAAAGCTCCGGTAAGCGCGACATTTTCTACACTGTCCATTTTCTGCATGAAAAGCATATAATCGAGCTTTATGGATGCTCTATGATAATTATCTGTCTCTGCATCAAATTTTTTCTTAAACTCTTTGCTGAGCATAGAACGATGCTGGTTATAATAGTTTTTAATAAGCTTGAATTCATCGGTCTGTTGCGAAGAACAGAAAGAAAAAACGCAGCAAAAAAGAAAAACAAAAAAAGATTTCACTTTGATATATTTATGTAAATGTAATCAAAAAATCTTGATAAGTTTCAGCTTTCAAGATACCTGTTTAAAGACTCCTGAAGATTTTTGCGGATATCGTCAACTAAAACTTTAGGTTCAATTACCTGAACTTCTTTTCCAAAGGAAAGAATTTCCTGCATAAAATCGTAAGTAGGATGCAGGAAAAACTCAAAAAATATTTCTTCCGGCGTTTCTTTGGTTTCTTTCTGAGACTGATGAAGCGGAAAACTTCTGATGTATTCTCCCTGATGTCTGCTGCATTTCAGAACAATTTTTTGCGGGTTTTGCTCTGCAAGATTCATCACACCAAAGGCGTTTTTAAAGTGTTCTCTGAAATTGTATTTGTATTTTTCCCTGAAATTATTTTTAGAAACATCCAGATAATTAATTCTGTCTAATCCGAAAGACTTCAGCATTTTATCTTTGGTATCAATAGCAATAAGGTACCATCTGTCTTTAGATTCTTTCAAAGCCAACGGATGAACTTTTCTGGAAGTCATCAGTTTATTTTTATAGTTGTAGTGCTCAAAGGAAACAATTCGTTTGTTTCGGATGGCAAAGAAAAGATCATAAAAATGTTCAACACCTGTCGGCTTTCTGCTTTCGAAAAAGATAAGGTTAGAAAAATCAGGATGAAGATTCAGAGCGTTGCTTACCTGAAAAGACTCCAGTAATTTCTGGTTGTATTCATCCACTTCCATAATCGGGCGGCTCTCAATATAATAACGGTTGTCTCCCTTCTTTTTATTATGAATGGAGAGATTGAAAAGATCTGAAATTTCCCGGATATCTCTTTGCAAAGTACGGATAGAGTAGCCTTTAATCCCTGCATCCTGAAATTCAAAGGAGTTAAGCAGATACTCTTCCAGCTGCGAATAGGTAGCCGGAGAACTTTCCAATCTTTTTATAATTAAAGCGTATCTTGTAAGATAAAAATCTTTTTTCATTGCTAAAAGTTTCTACCACAAATATATGCGGTTAATGCGACAAAACTTGTCGTGTTTTATTTTTTTATGAGATTAATTTTTAAATATTATTTTTATTTAAGAATTAATCTAACTCCTTTTTGAATAATTGTAGGCTTATTATAGTCAAAAGGATTATGGGTTGAAACAACGGTAGCATAAAAATATCCAGAAGTCCAATACGATTCTGTGTGTGTAGATTTTGGTATCGTAATCGTAAAAGGTAAAATCATCTGGGAAATGTTAAAAGTTCCTTCGCCGGTTGTGTAGGAGAAATTACTAAGATACCAATTGTCCCTGTCTGCAGAAGTTCCTGCAATTTCAGTATTATTTACAAATACTTTTAAATATGATCCTATACCCGCATTTCCCCCAACTCCATCTTTCATGCATAAATATGCTGTACCTTTGATATAATAATTTTCATTATCATGTGTATAGGTTAATTCGCTCATGTAGGAAAGGCTTCTTAAATCATCAGATGTTTTGTTTTCCCATCCAAAAGTACCGTCTGGTTTTGCTACGATATTTTTGGAAAACTCGGAACTTCCCTGAGCATTTGGCATGTATTGAGAGGGGATTGTTAAAGGAGCGTTAATAGATAGTCTGTTATTGGGCAGCTCTCCGTATATAATTGCTTCCGATGAATTAATCCTGCGCGATTTATTTGAGCCAATTACCAAAGCATCTACCTGATTAGGTAAATTAATGCAGTTACCAATGATGATTGAGTTATTCATCGCAGAGTTTGCTGTCCTCATATAATTTCCTGCACCAATTACAATATTATTAAAATTTCTGTATAATGTATTATTTAAAGTTGACGCTCCGATAATAGTTGACATGGCTGCTCTTACAGGAGTACTTCCGTTACTATTGATAACCCCACCCACATAAGTGTTTAAAGAAGAATTAAATGATGTACCGTTGTATCCCGATAGCGCAACTTGTTCTTTCATATAGGCTGCTGCTGCGGGAGAAATATTTGCTAAATCCGATTCTAATATTTCTGATCTTAAATTAAATCCTGTATAATGACCGATAAATACATTTGTAGATGATCTATTTAGCTGATATGCAGTAGCGTATCCAAGGGTTGTGTTATTGCTTCCTTCTGAGACTTCAGAAAGACTATAACAGCCGACAGAGGTATTATAGGATCCTGAGCTTAACTTTTTTAAAGTATTAATCCCGAAACCTAAATTATTACTTCCGGTATGCTCGGGATTCATGTCACCAAAATAATATCCGGAAGTTTTTTCATTAAATCCAAGTGCCGCAGATCTTCCTTTTGCAGAAGCCAAAACGATTTCATTCTTTGTTGTAGAGTTTCCTCTATTGGTTATGTTATCAAATGTATCACTGCTGTCAGCAGATTGTTTTGAAATAATTCCATTATTATCGGTTACAAAACGTTCGTGTGATCCTTCTTTTCCCGGAACCAGATATATTTCAAGGGGCTCAAAAGATTTAATTTCGTCCTGATTATTAGTATAATTGCCTTCTGCAATATTTATACTTTTTACTATAATTTCTCTAAATTTCATAATTGATTATTTTGAATTATCCGGAAAGATCCAGACTCCGCCGTCATCTGCTCCAATTTTTTCGTTCACGTAAGTTAGGGTTGCAAATTCAGAGGTATCAATTATATCTGGCAGAGAAGCCAAATCGATTTTCTCTTCTTTATGCCAATAAGAATCCATCCATTCCCAGAAATGCTCTTGTTTAGGCTGGTCTCCCTTCTCAAAGTAAAGTTTTAGTTCTTCTTTTGTTGTCATTTTTTAATTTTAAAGTTATTCTGGTAAGTCTCTGTAAGTAATTACCGCTGTTGCAGGAATTCCTGCGGTGCTAAGATCTAAGCCAGCGGGTGCAGAGACTGTTTTTAGTGAAGGAATATAAAAAGCGTTTTGTCCTACTGATCTTACGGAGTTTGGTATGTATAGATTTAATAAGTTGGTACTTCCGGGAAAATTAAACGTAGAAATGCCAATTGATTCTAGCTTTTCTCCCAAAATTAATTCAGAAATGTTAATATAATAGCTGTTAAATGCTCCAGACTCAATTATTTTGCAGTTTTTGGGAATTGTTAAAGTTCCTATTAAATATTGTAATGAGAAAGCATTGTTCTTTATCTTTTCTAAAGTATCTGGAAACGTAACTTTTGTAATATAATTTTTAGTAATACCGCTGAAAGAAAAACTATTTGAGCCAATAACTTTTACCCCCTCTGGAATAACAATTGCTTTGGCTACACCTAATAATTCTGTGCTGTCTGTTAAAGAGTACATAAGATGTTGTTCTGTGGCTAAAAGATCAGTAGATTTAAGTGATATTTTCTCTTCTTTATGCCAGTAAGAGTCCATCCATTCCCAGAATTGATTTTGTGTGGGCTGATCCCCTTTTTCAAAGTAAAGTTTTAGTTCTTCTTTTGTTATCATAATATATGTAATTTTTGTTTATTGATTTATAGATGTTTTGATGATGATTTTTAAACACAGTTCCGGCTGTTCAACATTTGAAAAATGAAGAATTTAGAAAAACGAAACAAGGATAGTAGTATACCAGACTGCTGAACAGCGGCAGAACTTGATGTGTTTAAAGACTAATTGATATATATTTTCTTAAAGGTCATCATTTTTAAAAATCCATCGCAAGAGGTTTCGATGTCATTAAGATAATTATCGTAATCTGTTTCAGCATTTTCAATGTCGCTCCATTCAATGGTATAAGGGTTTCTATCGAAGATAATGTCAGAATGATGATGTTGTGTTTTCATTTTGTTTTTTTGTATTTGGCGTTAAAAATTGAATATGTTTTTATCGTAAATGTTGAATTCAAAATTTGTTTTAATTGTTCTTATGCTCTGTTTTATTTTATATTTCAAATGTAGAAGTGGCAAACGTCAAAACTTGACGTATTATTTATTATTTTCAAAAAAATTTTAATTTTTTTGCAATATATTTTCTGATGAAGATGAAAAATAGAATGGTAGAGACAAAAGCTGCGATTACCGAACATATTACATTTTCAATCGGCATATATGGATGTCCGTCTTCTGTAACCGGAGGATTGAACCAATCAAATAAAAAGTAAAAAATGAAACAGCCGGCAATGAAAGATAGAATGTTGAGTATAAGAAATGTAAATATTGTCTTCATGATTGATAATGATTAGTTATTATTTAAATATAATTAAAAAAGCTTATATTGATTTATTATAAGGTTTAAAGCTTATATTTTGTTTTTAATTAGTTTTTGTACTATCTGGTTTAAAGTTTCTCTGTTTTCGTCGATATAACATAATCCCGCCTGTATAAGATTTTCAATATTCGATCTTTTTACATTATCCATTGCAGGAGAAGCATTTTTTAATGAAGGATTAAGCCGGTAATAATTTTTCTGATTTCTCAGTCCTAAAGTCTGAAACATCTGAGAAAGCTGATAATCTACTGTTTCGGCATTGGCAGACATCAAAATATCGATTATTGGGTTCACCCAGCCGATTTTTCCGGATTTTTCAAGTTTTTTGAAAGAATAAGATCTTGCCTCGATGCCTGTTCCGATGGAAACAACAATCATATCATTTACGCTCGGATGATTGGCTTTCTGATGATTTTTCAAAACTTCTGCAAAAGGAATTTTTCTTGCTTCTGCGTATGCGCACAAAGCAGGATTATTCGCAAACATTCCGCCGTCGATTAAGCTGAAAATCTGTCCGTACATGGATTTTATCTGAACTGGACTAAAATATGTAGGTGCTGCCGAAGTGGCTCTGCACACATCTTTTACATAAAAATTATCTGTACTCAGATTGGCTTTCCAGGAATTGAAAAGCTTTGCTCTTCTGTTTTCTATATCGTAACTAGTTATTAAACAGGGTTTTATTAGTTCTTTTAATTCTAAATTTCCAAAAAAATCATTCAGATTTTTTTCCAGCGCTTCCTGAGAGATTTTTTCGTTCAAAAGTCCGAAAGGATTTACCAAACGTTCCCAAAAAGAAACCTGAAAGATGTCGCCACCTTTTTCAGCATACAATTCTAATCCTTTCTGGATAGAATATTTTGCTTTCCGGTGTTCGTCGGGACAAAGAATAATAGAAGCAATCAGTCCGCCGGTGCTGCTTCCCGCAACAAAGTCGAAATAATCACCAAGTCTGGCGCCTGGCTTATCATAAAACTGAAGCTGTTCTTCGATGTAACGCAGAATAATACAGGTGATAATTCCCCTGATTCCGCCTCCGTCCAAAGAAAGAATGGTTGTCTTTTTCATATGATTTTCACTTTTTTTAAAAGAAACATCTAACAACTTTAGACAAGTAAAACCAATAGATTTCCGGGAAATGACTATTGGTTTTAGCTTGATATAATAATTGCTTTGATGTTATCTTACTGAAGCAAAGATAGATGGGGACAGCGACAAAACTCGACGTATTAAAAAATATTTTTCAAATAAAAGAGAATTAAAATACAGGATAATTTTCTTTGTCTCTGGGCATTTTATAGAGTGTTCTCCAGCTTGTTTTTACCAACCCTTTTTTTGTTACAATATTTTTCTTTTCAAAATGCGGAAGATCTTTAAAGGTTTTCCAGTTTCCACCCCAGTCCCAGCCGTATTTTGCGAAAATCTTTACACATTCGTACCAATCGGCAACCTTGTCGTTATCCCAATCTTTTACAGTGTCCCAGCTTGCTGTTTTTCCATCGATCATTAAACAGATGTCGACTGCCAATCCGTAATTATGGATGCTTTGTCCCGCTTTTGCATTAGTTACTTTTTTCCCTGAAGTAATTCTTCCGATTGCGTAAAGTTTTTCCTGCTCTTCAAAACTTCTTAAGCCTTGTGTAATTCTGATTTTTGCTTTTCCCGTTAATGCTTCGTTGCATTCTTTCACAATCTGTTTCACTTCTTCCCTTACATAGGGATGAAGTTTTTCAATTCTCTGTAAACTTACTTTATCCATTATTTAAAATTTTATGATTTTGAAATACAAATCTATAACTCGGAAACGCCAAAAGGTGACGTATTTTTTATGAATTTTTAAGTTGTCGATAATGATCAATTCAAGTAAGATCATATTCAGTTACTTTTCAAAATATTAAATCTTTTTGTCTGAAATTTTAAACTTTTAGTTTTCCTGTACTGAAAAATAATTTTTAATACGTCGAGTTTTGGCGTTTCGCATTTCAATCTTTGCGACATAAAACAGCTTAGTTATTAAGGATAAATTTAATAGGAAAGAAACTTAAAAACTCTGATTTGTTTCCTTAAAACAACGATAAAATATCAATGAACAAAATCAAAAAATATGGAAAATAGTATCAGCTACGAAAATTCTGCACTTGCTTTAGACAGTATTTACAATGTCTTAAGCTGGTACGACAGGGTATCTCTTCATTCTTATATGCAGGGAGGGAGTTTAGTAACGAAAAAGGCGACACAACTTTTAAAGTTTGTAAAAACATACGAATGGTATCCTCCTAAAATGCGATATACTCAAAATAATGTATTGGAGTATTATGAACCAAAACAGGAAAGCTGGTTAAAAATTGCACAATACATGAAAAATCACCCTAAACTGACGGTTCAGATTCAGGAATATCTTAATTAAGATTAAATGCTTTAACAATACCCTTTTTTTAATAGTTTACAGTCGGGTTCATTTTATTTTTTTCATGATTTTTGGTGCGTTGGATTGAAGAAAGAATTTATATTGACTGAAGTTCAGCGGTCTGTTGCTATTCATGCGGAAGTTTTTCCCTGTTATTTTCACGTTCCAGAATCAGCCATGCTGCATCCAGCATTTTGGTGAGGTGCAAATACAGATCTACGATATTGCGCTCCGGTACATTATTAAACGTTCCGAGCGAGAAATACACGACTTCCGAGAGAAACCCCTCAAATACCTCAAGACGGTATTTTTTAAAGGCTTTTCGGAAAACTTTTGCCGGATCGTGGTATTCTTTTTCCGACAATGAGCCTTGTAACATCGGGGTTTTATGTTCCGAAAGTTCATGAACCAACCATTTTCCTCGATCTTTTCTAAGGGAATATGCTGCGCGAATAAACGACCGGAGCGACTGGTGGAAATAAAAGATAGCGGAAGGATCTTCCGGAATTCGCGTTTTGCGCTGTACGGCGTATTGCATGATGAGATTTAGATATTTTTTGGCGGTTACCCAATCATGAAACTGGAAAAATATTTCCATGAGCGGAAGTGCGGAATGTTTCTTCCGACCGCATCAAAAACGGGATTCAAAGTCTATGCTTTTCTTTTTCATACGAAGAAGATTTTGTGTTTTTATTGTTTTTTGGGTTGTTTTGATTTAACCTGCCCTACAAATGTAATAAAAAAACAATTAAAACACATATATGTGTTGTTGAATAATATGAGAAAGCCCAAAATTTACTAAATGTATATATGGGAAACAGAAGAATTAAAACTTCAAATTGGAAAGTTATTTCAATTTTACAGATTAAAGAATAAACTGTCTCAGTTACAATTAGGAAACGAGATAAACCTTTCAAGCAATCAAGTTGGCAGAATTGAAAGAGCAGAAACAAATCCAACGTTAGAAAGTCTTGTTAAATTCTGTAATTTTTTTAAAATTGACATGTTACATTTATTTACAAAACTGAATGAAGAAGAACTAAAAAAAATTGAAAGTGAAATTGATCGCTTACAAAAAGAATTTAAAAATCAAAATAAAAGAAAATCCTGACGAGAGTTGGGATTTTTTTTGGTGTTTACTGAAATTCGTAAGGTTATCGGTAACGAATGTATTTAGTGGTAAAAGGTCATCAATGTTTACAATTGTCCCTATCGTTGAATCAATGGGATTTATAATATTTGATTTTGGTGAGTTATACTCCGAAATAAAGATAATCAAATGATAGAATTCCAAGAAAAATCTTCATTATACAGTTTTTCTTTATTTTATTTCTCAGGAAAATAAAAATTTAAACAAGTTTATTATTTTTACAACTATTCTTGTATATTTGCTTTTTAATTAGGGAATTACTGATTAAAATACGAAAAAAAAACACTAAATGAAAAATAATTATCTAATAATTCGGGTATTATTACTGCTATGTAGTAGCGTATCATATTCTCAGGTAGGTATCAACACAACAACACCAAAAGCAACTTTAGAAATAGTAGGAAAAAATTCAGGAGGAGCGGTAGATTCTAAAGACGGGATAATAATTCCCAGAGTAAATCAGGTTTCCAATGCATTCGGTACTACACAAAGCCAATTGGTTTATCTTACTGCTAATGATGGCAGTTTGGTTCCTGGATTCATATTCTGGGACGGTACAGTTTGGAAACAGCTAGGAGGTGCTTCCTTGACTTTATCAAATTTTTCAGCAACATCACCGCTGGCTTATAATAATTTAACGGGGGTGTTTTCAATTTCTCAGGCAGGATCTTCTGCTAATGGATATCTGTCATCTGCCGATTGGAATATTTTCAATAATAAGCAGAATGCCTTAACTTTTTCAACAGGACTTACGAATACAGCTAATACGATTACACTAAATCCGGCTACAGCTTCTTCTATCGGAGGCGTAAAAATAGGCAGCGGATTAAATGTAGCGGCGGATGGTACTATCAGTGTTCCTTCAAATGTGAGCAGCTTCAGTGCGGGAACTACGGGATTAACTCCTTCTGCTGCAACCTCAGGAGCTGTTACCTTGGCGGGAACCTTAAAACCATCTAATGGAGGTACCGGAAATACATCAGTACCCGCTGTCGGAACTGTTTTGCAGGGAGATGGTACTGTTTACCAGCCTCTTTTACCCGGAACGACAGGACAGGTCTTAACATCAAACGGAACAGGGAATCCCTTAAGCTGGTCGACTCCTTTTACTTCAAGTGTCGCAGAGATATATGATGCAGCAGGAACACAGACTTTTGCTACAGCAGCTGGATTTACAACGATGTTAATAACCACAGCCGGAGTTGTAGATAGCGGTTATACTGCGGGTTCAGGAACAATCACTATTACCAATGCAGGAAGGTACAAAGTAACTTATCGTATATCAGCATCTGTAACTACAAATTCTCAGGCTACCGGAGAATATAAACTACAGGTAAACGGA
The DNA here is from genome assembly GCF_003094695.1 of Chryseobacterium sp. HMWF035. NCBI lineage: Bacteria > Pseudomonadati > Bacteroidota > Flavobacteriia > Flavobacteriales > Weeksellaceae > Chryseobacterium > Chryseobacterium sp. HMWF035. Next base: position 90,255 of record NZ_QEHP01000055.1, read on the forward strand.
AGTGATGTTGCGGGAACTTCAGGCTTTACATTTCATAGAAATAACGCAGATCCAAGAGGTACCGTAACGGTAACTAAAATACTGAATCTTAATGCTAATGATGTTTTAAGAGTACAGGGGAAAGTATGGAATACGACCAATAGAACTCTTCAACTGGTCGCTAACGGATCATCTTTAATGGTAGAAAAACTGTAATTCTTCAAAAATGAAAATTTTAAATTTAGGGAAAATATTCCTTGTTATATTGAGTTTAACAGGTGTTAATTCTTTTGCACAGGAGACTATACCAACGGCAACAGGATTTGCAACAGCAGCTGAAGGAAATTTATACAGAGCAACGGATGATGGGCAAATATATATAGGCTTACGAAATGGAACTTTAAAATTAGTGGGAGGCAACATAGTTGTGGACAATGTAACGCTTTCCGGAACGGGTACTGCTGCTAATCCTATTAAATTAGCTCAAAACGGAGCAGCAAACCAGCAGGTTATGACTTGGGATTCTGCCATTAATAATTGGAAGCCTGCAACGCCTGCAGCAGCATCCAACTGGCTGATTACCGGAAATGCCAATACCACAGCAAGTAATTTTCTGGGAACGACTAATGATGTAAAGCTTCAATTAGCATCAAACAATACGCCTATGTTGGAAGTAGGACGTAGACAGACTTTAGGATTGTATGATTCAAGCAGTACGGGGCTTTATCCTTATAACCAACCTGATGCATCAGTGATGTACGTTCGTGGAACAGGAGGCAACTCAGCACTACAGTTTGAAGCAGGAGGCGCAAGTTTTTACAAGCCTGTTTTTTATACAGACAGTAACGGAAACTTCAGACTGAGAGGTTCTTCTGCAGGAACAGATTTCTTTGAAATGGGAAGCAGCGGAGCATCCAATGCCGGAAGATTCGATTTTATCATCGGGGATGATGGAGATGAACCTTTTGTTTTTAATAAATACAATGGCACTACAGCAACTACTGTTGAGTTAATGCGCTTATCCGGAAATGGTCTTAATACCAATGTAAGGGTGGGAATAAATACCGGCGCTTTAGCCAATTCAACATTACAGAACAACGGATCGCTATCTACTCCAACCATTATAACTACAGCGGCTTTAACACTTACTGAAAGTCACTTTACAATAATCATCGGGGGAAACCACGCCATCACCTTACCGGCTGCAAATACCTGTACAGGAAGGATGTATGTGATTAAAAATCCTACAACCAATACCCCGGCAATTTCTTCCTACAGAAACTTGTCAGGAACTGCTGTAACTGCCCTTACGGCAAACTCTATTGTATGGCTTCAGAGTGATGGTACTAACTGGCAACGTATAAATTAATGAAAATGAAAGAAATTTATTCTGCTATTTTTATCGTCGCGATAAATATCTTTTCTTTCGGACAGGAAAGTATTGCATCTGCTTCTACCGCATCTGCGGCAGCAGAAGGCAATCTATATAGGGCAACTGATGATGGGCAGATCTATATAGGTTTGCGAAACGGTACAGTAAGTGCATTAAGTCCGGTTTTTGCCGCAACCCTATTTTCTGGTAACGGAACACCATCTAGCCCATATTCTCTGGGACGGATGGGAGCGACTAATGGTCAGGTTTTAAGCTGGAACAGTACCACAAATACATGGGCGCCTTCTACAGATGCTGCCACCAACAATTGGTTCCTTGCGGGCAATGCAAATGCTGCGGCAAGCAGTTTGTTAGGCACAACAAATGATGTGCGTCTGCAACTGCGTTCCAACAATACCGAAATGCTTGAGTTAGGAACAAGGCAGACTTTAGGTCTTACAGAAAGTTCAAAGCCCAGTCCTTATAATTCCACAACTGCATCTACGATGTATATGAGAGGGACATCAGGAAATTCCGCACTGCAATTTCAGGCAGATAATGCCACGATCTATAAACCAGTTTTCTTTACAGACAGCAATGGTAATTTCAGAATGAGAGGTTCTGCAGCTTCCAGTGATTTTTTTGAACTTGGAAGTAATGGATCATCAGAAAATGGCAGATTTGATTTTCTGGTAGGAGATGACGGCGATGAACCTTACCTTTTTTATAAATACAATTATACCTCTCAGACCTATATCGAAATGCTTCGTCTGCAAGGAACGGGATTGAACAATACAGTCCGGGTGGGAATTAATATGGCTGGAAGCGTTCCTAATTCAACACTGCAGATTTCAGGATCATTTTCTTTACCGATTGTTACTACTACCGCATCCTTAACATTAACCGAATTAAACTTCACTGTCATTTTGGGCGGAAATCATAATATAAGTCTTCCTTCTGCAAGTTTATGTAACGGCAGAATGTACATCATTAAAAATCCGACTACGAATACCCCCTCAATATCAGCTTATAATAATATTTCCGGAGGAAGTACTTCAACTATTGCTGCAAACTCTGTGATTTGGTTACAAAGCATTAATAATCAATGGGAACAGATTAATTAGAAATTTAAAAAAATTGCCGAATAAAGTTTTAATTCTTCAATTTATCATTCACTTCTTTAATATCTCTTCTTAATTCCAGAAACATATCTTTTAAATTATAATTATCAAAATTATCAGGTTCAAAATCTTCCGGAAAAATTCCAGATGCATATTGCCAGATTTCAACAATTTCCCCCAAAGGAATATCATAAGGCATATAAAACGAATTGTCTGAAGCTACTGTTATTGCTTTCTTCTTTTTAGCTTTAAATCTCTTATAAGAAATACCGTCATTCAAAGTCACAAAAACATAACTTTTATTCGGTTTTAGATCTTCAATATTTTCAACATATTTTCCGATGATATAAGAACCGTCTTTAAAAGGAGGCATTGAATCTCCTTTTGCGGGAAATGCCCTGTACTTCCCGTTAATTAAGAAAGGTAAGGAAATTCGCTGTAAACTCTCAATATATTCCGGATCACTGTAACCGGATAAATAGCCCATCGATGCTTTCTGAGGGACAATTTCAATGCTGTTGTTTCCCGATTGATCCACTACAACCGGAAGAACAATTCTGTTATCCGGAAGTTTTAATACATCTTCCAGCGGATATTTGCGGATATCTACCGTAAGAAGCAAATCGATACTTATATTGAAATACTTCGAAATTCTGATGAGCAGTTCATAAGGCGGTTCAGAACGCCCATCCTCGTATTTGGAATACCGGACGCGGCTCATTGATGTTTTGTCCGCAAGTTCCTGCTGCGATAAATTTTTCTGAGTCCTTAAAAACCTGATGTTATCTGAAAAAATTGACATTGATACAAATTGTATCTGTAAATATACTAAAAATGATACAAATAGTATCTAATTTTGTTCTGCAGAATCACTATTATGTATGCTCTGGTAGATTGTAATAATTTCTTTGTTTCCTGCGAAAGAACGCTTGATCCGAAGCTTGAAAATAAGCCCGTTGTAGTACTTTCCAACAACGATGGCTGTGTAGTGTCCAGAAGTAAGGAAGCTAAAGATCTGGGAATTCCGATGGCGGCTCCGGCTTTTAAGTACAAGGAATTATTTAAAGAGAATGATGTACAATGTTTTTCCGCAAAATTCGAATTGTATAATTTTAAAAGTCAGCGCGTTATAGAGATATCCACAGCGTATGTGGATAAGTCTGATTATGAGGTCTATTCGATTGATGAACTTTTTCTGGATCTGAAAAGCTTTAAATATATCGATATTTACGAGTACTGTCTTAAAATCAAAAATGAAATTGATGAGCAGGAAAAGATTCCTGTAAGTATAGGAGTTGCCCCTACCAAAACACTTTGTAAGGTGGCAAACCGCATTGTCAAACAATTTCCCGAAAAGTTTAATGGAATTTATATTTTAGATACCCCTGAAAAAATAGAAAAAGCCTTAAAATGGTTAAAAATTGATGACGTTTGGGGAATCGGAAGACGTCTTGCCGTAAAAATGCATGACAATGGAGTGCATAAAGCATGGGATCTTCTTCAAAAGCCTGAAATGTGGGTTCGGAAGATCATGGGAATTCACGGAGTAAGAATGGTGAACGAACTGAAAGGAATACGCCAGTTGGAACTGGATGCTCCGTCTCCCAAAAAATCCATTGCCGTCACCAGAAGTTTCATGGAAATGCTTACCAAAAAAGAAGATGTTCGCGAACGTGTGGAAACCTTCGGAATGTACTGTTCCGAACGCCTGAGAAAACAGAATACCTGCTGCAAAATGGTAACGGTTTTTGTACAGACCAACCGATTCAGGAAGGATCTTCCCGAATATCGGAATGCCGCAACCCGAATTCTTCCCAATCCTACCAATTCATCAATTTTAATTGGCAGAGTCGTAAATGAGCTGTTCGAAGATATTTTCAAAGAAGGATTTCATTATAAAAAAGCAGGCGTTATTGTGAACGATTTTGTGCCGGAAGATCAAAGATTGATTAATCTTTTTGAAGAAGATACCCAGAATCTGCATTTGCCGGTGATGAAAGCAATGGATGCCATGAACAGAAAATACGGCAAAGATAAAGTGCGTCTCGGAAGCATGAGCGGCGAAAACACTTTCGGACGAAAACAGATGTCTCCCGAATATGAAGCTTTTTTAAAAAACAATACGCTCAAAGAGGCAAATTTCAGATTTCATTAGATGTAAAACTACCTTTTTTCATACTTCCAGTTTCTGCCTTTTCCTTCAGAGATCCACTCTAAAGCCTGATCCATTCTTTTGTTTCTGGTCGATTCCGTTTTAGCTTCCGTAATCCAGTTGATATATTCTTTACGGAAAGAGGGCGAAGCTTTTTTAAAAATTTCCAGAGCTTTTTTATTTTCATTCAAAGCATTTTGAAAATAATCAGGAACCTCTGTTTCTGTTTTCGATGGAGCTGCTTTTTTCAAAGTAACGCCCATATCTGTCAGTTCCATCGCTTCAGTAATCATCTTTTTAAGCTGAGGTTTTGAAGGAAGATTTTCTGTTTCTGTAATTTTACCCAGGCTGAACATATTCGTTTTTTCAGCCTCCGTTTCAAACTCTTTCAGTGATGATATCTCATCATGAAGCCAAAATCCCATACTGCAGTATTGTTTAAAAGCAACCATTGAACAAAGAATCTTCCCTTTATACAGGAACGTGGGAAACTTCCACTTGATCGCTTCTTCTGCATCAGGACAGAATTCGTGAACGGTTTCTCGGATATAATTCAGAATAGGTTTTGCAAAATCCTGAGATTTTTCAATGTATTCATCAACTTTCGGGCTGTATTTTTCCATATTTCTATTGAAATAATTTTACCGTTTCATTCACCAGAAATTTCACCTGATCCGGTCTTCCTCTGTCGTTTTTCGGAAGATTATTATAGCTTCCTGTCCTTACAATCACCATATCATGTTCCGGAATCATAATGATGTATTGTCCCTGAAGTCCCAAAAAATAATAATGCTTTATAGGATTGTCGTGGTTGATCCAGAATCCCATTCCGTAAATTTCCTCAGAATTTTTAGTCGGAGTCCGCATTGTATTGATGAAGTCCGGATTTAAAATCTGTTTATCCTCAACTTTTCCGTCGTTAAGAAATAACTGTCCCAGTTTTGCAAAATCTCTGGAGTTGGAGTGAATGCAGCAGTACGTTTTTTCCATTCCGCTTTCGTCTGTGCTCCATGTTGCATTTTGTTCCATCCCCATCGGAATCCAGAATTTTTCGGATAAATAACTTGCCAAAGACTGTCCGACAGCTTTTTTAATGGCAAAACCTAAAAGCTGCGTAGAACCGCTCTGATATTCAAATCTTTCTCCCGGATTTTCTTTAAATTTCCTTGAAAAAGTGGCGTTCATTAAATTTTTCCCGTAATAAGCTTTCGCATTGGGAAGGAAAGGATTTTTGTAATTTTCATCCCAGTCCAGTCCCGATTCCATCTGAGCCAGATTTTTTAACGTTAAATTTTTAGCAAAATCTTTATTTTTAAATTCCTCAAAATAATCCGAAAACTTATCATCAAGACTTTTAATTTTTCCCTCTTCCAGCGCTTTGCCCAAAAGCATTACCGTAACGGCTTTTGCCATAGAGAAAGAATTGGTTTTCGATAGCTGATTGTAGCCGTTCCAATAGTCTTCGTGAAGCAGCTTTCCGTTTTTCACCACAATAAAAGATGCGGTATTGGAATGTGTTAAATCTTCAACGATATTTTTCGGTAATTGTTTTTTGTTGTATTCGGGAGATTCCTCCCAAAGTTCAGGAGATTCTGTAGCGATGAGGTTGCCGGAAAACAATGTTCCGTCATCAATATTGGCACTGAGTTTTCCCCTTAAATAGGTTTTGGATATTCCGTTGAAAATATAACCATATCCCAAAACATAAAAGAGAAGTACGGCAATGACAATAAATGTCACAAAATAAATAAGAATTGTCATAGCAATTGATCTTAAACAAATTTAAAATAAATTTGAAAACATGAAACGAAATGATTTATTTTTGTGATTATTGATGTAAAAGATGATGAAAAAACTAATTTCCTTATTGCTTATCCATTTCGTTATCACCACTTTCGGACAGATGTATAAACCTCTCGATACGGCAGATTATGCCCAGAGAAAAGAATTTCTGAGAAATTTCACGGCGAATACAGAAAGTTTAAGCAAAAAAAGCAGATCCGATTATCCCGGAAAGATGGGCAATGAGCTTTCTAAAATTTATAAAGAATTCGACAAAGAATTTGAAAAAAAAGTGAAAGAAAAAGATTTTGCTTTCAATTCTGTGTTTGATGCAAAGGTTAAAAATCTTATCGAACGGTTAAGAAAAAACAATTCCCAGATTCCGCAAAATTTAAAAATTCTTATCGCCAAAGACAACACTCCGAATGCATACTGTTTTGCAGACGGCACTTTTGTCATCAATATGGGGCTTTTCAACTGGCTGAATAATGACGATCAGCTTGCTGCCGTAATTTCCCATGAATTAGGACATAAAATTTCCGAGCATACGCTGAAAACTTTTCTGAGCATGATCGAACAGGATAAAATGGACAAAATGGTGGTTCAGGATATAAAATCGACAAAGGAAAACCGTAATCAGAGGGCTTTCGATGTGATGAAAAACAGAATCTACAGAAATGGGGCTGAAAACAGAAAGCAGGAAATGCAGGCAGATTCTCTAGGATATATGGTTTTTAAAAACAGCGATTTTAAAAAAGCTGAATACGTTAATGCTCTGAAAAGACTGGAAGATTTTGATACCATTTCGCCAAGAGAGCTGAAAGTGGAAACTTACAAAAAATACTTTAACCTTCCCAAACAGGAATTTAAAGACAAATGGCTTAAAAAAGAAGATTTTTCTCTGTATAATTACAATCATTTCAAGGAAAAGCTGAATAAAGATTCTCTGAGATCGCATCCTGAAATGGTTTTAAGAATCAATAACCTCAAAAAAGTGTTTCCTGAACTTAAAAATGATGTTCCGGATGAAAAGCCTTCCGATTCTTATTCTACAGTAGAAAAAATCGCAAGAATGGAAACTTTGCCTAATTTTTATCATTCTGAAGATTATGGAGTCGGAATTTATGCAAGTCTTCAGTTTTTGCAGGATAACGAAGAGGAAAAGTATTATAAAAACTGGCTCGGAAAATGTTTCGCCAAGATTTATGAAGCGAGAAAAAACTACAATTTAAATCGATATTTAGATCGGGTAGATCCCAAAAATCAAAGTGAAAGTTATCAGCAGTTCCTGAACTTTATGTGGAACCTGAGTCTCGATGAAATTAAAAATATTGCAGATTATTATCAAACGACAGAATCCTGACCGAAGGTCAGGATTCTTATTGAGTATAAAATTTAAATCAACGCTTAATAATTCAGTCTTTCCAGACGGATTTTATTGAATTTTTCTTTTTCGTTGAATTCACGAAGCAGAATGTAGCCTTCTTTCGCTACATACGGCGTTACCACATAATTATCTTTTTCTGAAATAGGAACGACTTCCTGCTTGAATTTCCCGTCAATAATCGTATTGATGAAAAGATTCCACTTCTTTTCTTTGGTTACCTGATCTTTCTGATAATCGCGGAAGAAAAAGACAACGTCTTTTCCGTCATTCAGATATTGAGAAAAAAGATAATCGCTGTTTACCCACTTCGATTTTTCTTTTTCAAAAACCTGTACATCTTTTACCTTAAAATCTTTATCGGTGTTAATGTAAACCAGATCAGTTGTTTTCGGAGCATTGTACTGTCCCGCAGGTTTGAATTTCTCCGAAAGAATTCCCACACTGCCGTCGCTCATAAAATACGCGTCCTTCGTCTGAAGATAATAGCCGTTTTCTACGCCTCCGTCTGCGCTCAGTTTTGGAATGTGGTTGGAAAGATCCGGTTTGTAGCTGATGGTTTTCAGATCTACATTATAATTGTTTTTATCAAGGATAAATCTTGCAAAGCCTCTGTTCTCTTTGGAAATATAATTTCTTCCCAGCAAAACTACTTTATCATCAAAAGTTTTATCATTATCAATTCCGCTTAAAGCATCAATATTATAAATGGTTTCCGGAGAAAGTCCCGTTATCGGTTTGTTGGAAAGTTCTTTTCCGGTTTTCATATCAATCACCAGAAGAGAAAAAGTTTTGTCGTCATCATTTACCTTTCTCAGGATTCCGTAGATGCGGTTTTCGTCCTTTTCCAAAATGGAAAGGTCGGAAAATACTTTTTTATCTCCGTTTGTATTGTAGCTGTATCGCCAGATTTCTTTCTTATTATCATCAAATTTTATCAGGCTGTTTTTATTGATGTATTTTCCGTAATCGTTGTATTCTAAAGCCAGATAACCGCCTTCTTTAATTTCTCCGACCACGGAAACATAATTGTATCCTTTCTCTTTCTTCTCGGCGCGGTTTTCTTTTCTTTCTTCTTTAAAAGTTTTGGGCTGTGAGATTTCTTTAAACGTTCCGTCTTCCTGATAATCGTAATACACTTTAGGCTTTACTGTATTGGTTTTAGGATCAATAACCATAGAAACCGGAGCCGCTGCATCTTTGGAAAAAGCCTGAAGATAATTGATGTCCGAAGGCTGAAGAATAATTTGCCCTTTAAAATCCACATATCCGAAATAATTGGAAACCAGAAGTCCCGCTTCAAATTCTTTATTGGCAACCGGATTCAGGTTTTTATCTAAAATAACGTATTCGAATTTCTGTTTTTTATTGTCTGTTTTTCCGTAGGAATAGAGAGAAACATAGCCGTAAAGATTGTCTTTGGTATCAAACAGCGCATTCATTCCCACATTTTTCCCCGATGCTAGAGAAGCCAGATCCTGAGTCTGAGAATATGCAATTGTCTGAATAAGACCAAAAACCAAAAGTGTTAATTTTTTCATGGTTAAAATTTGAATTTCAAAAATAGCAAATTCGGGGATATGTTCTAAAAAAAATAAAAGCCCTGATTTCTCAAGGCTTTCGGTCTACATTTTTAATAATGAACTTCCTATGGAAGCTAAAAAATCATTATACTTTTTTAATTATTATTGTTTCGTTAAAGTCATTTTCTGACTAGGCAATAATGGCACAAAACTATTGAAATTAGGACATTTTGCAGGATTTAGAAGTCCATCTTTATCCTGGAAATATACTAATGTCATTTCATTTGGGTTATTTAGTCTTGTTTCAATAAAAACATCACCAGATTCTAAACAATCGTAATTTCCTACAAAATGCATTGCATAAGATCTTTTTTGGAAGTTATATCCCCAAAAGTATGTATCATTATCTGGTTTATTCATAGAGGTATAAACAACATTTCCAGAATTATCTGATATTTTTATCCTACCAATTATCATATCCCAAGAAAGCCCATCAGTAGGCTCACTTTTATAATTAATCTTTTTTTCTAATTTAATTTCATATTGTTTACTATTATAATTTCCTTTCCAAGTTCCTACAAATTGGTTAAGTCTGTTATTGGTATCTTTTACATAAGTGATATTTTCAAGGTCTGGACAGCCATCGTCATGATTGGATCTCATTTCACACTCTTCAAATTGCTCTAAAGTTCCTATTACCTGTGCTTTGCAGGAAACAAAAATTAAGAATAGAGTAAGTATAAATAGTCTGCTTTTCATTGTTGTATAATTTTAATTTATTGAGGACAATCGCTAGATTGTACATTGTTATTTGAATTTAAGGTTTTTTTCTGTACAGTACCATTATCTTTTATTTTGTATAATTCAACACCCTGTACGTTCATCTTTTCTTTTAGAAAGGTAAGGAATAATTTTTCAAAAGACCAATATGGATTTCTTACTCTATAGGCAACATAATCATCTGTCCATTTTTGTGTATCAAACCCTGTTTTAATATCAGACGCAGTACCCGTAAACATGATGGTATAATTTCCGTAGCTTGATACCATTGTCCCGTATAGTTCACCATAATTACCATCTGTTGCCATTTCTGCCATGGTCATTAATGTATTTACATCTGCAGGTGAAAACATACGGATAGGTTTTTTAATCAAAGGTTCTCCTGCATCATTAAACGTACCGGTTAGATAATTATTCAGGTGAGTGTGAATATATCCTTTTAGACTGGGCGTAACTGTTACTGTCAACCCATCTGAGCTATTGGTAGAAACGGCTGAAGACAACTCTGTAAAAACTCCGGTTTTACTTTCAGAGAAGCCTGTTTCTTTTTTTAAATTTAGTACTGAAGGATTGTCAAGCGCTTCTATTTTAGCTTTGTAGTTTGTGTTTATTGTTTGCTTCTTTATTTGTTCACATGGGCTTTTGGGTATTTTTGTAGTATCCAAAGGGTTATCAAATCCACCCCCGAAAGGCGGATAATCATAACCACCGTTCCCGCTTCCATCATCCGGATTCTCAAAAGTATCAATGGTAAGATCGATACAGATGGTGTAAGAAGAAGTTACCCAGTGTCCACTTCCGTTAGGATTGCTCTCACTATCCGGATACCACATAGAAAATGTTTTTACCACACATACAATCTTAGATGTCCCGTTGGCAGAATTTACAGGAAGAGGCTTTTTGGGTCTGTCGATCATCAGCTGATTAAAAAGCGCGACCTTTTCTACATCATTAGAATATCTGAAATATACTTTCCTTCCAAATCTGGGAACTTCCAGAACTTCCGAGATTTTTCCGTTTTTGCGTATGGGA
>NZ_QEHP01000055.1:101389-149190 GCF_003094695.1 Chryseobacterium sp. HMWF035
AAGCTGATTAAAAAGCCCGACCTTTTCTACATCATTAGAATATCTGAAATATACTTTCCTTCCAAATCTGGGAACTTCCAGAACTTCCGAGATTTTTCCGTTTTTGCGTATGGGAACTACAAGATAGCTTTCATTAAATTTATCCAACGTCATTGCATAATCCCATAATGGAATTCCATGCTCTTTCCTGATCTCATTTTCATGCTCACCGTAGATTTTAATAATATTTTTGATGTAGATTTCATCTTCTTTCCATAAACTTTTAGAATGATAGGATTCGGATGCAGGATCGGAAGAAGAATAAATCTCATCGTGCACACAGGAGTGCAGGAGAAAAAGAAATACTGCCATGAAAGACAGCCACGAAATCATTTTTTTTGTCATAGTCATTTGTTTTTTGTGGGTTAAATATAATTTTTTTATAATAAGATGTATTTTTTTGTTTTGGTTAAAAAATTGTATTAAACTTTCATATAAATTTCAGTAAAAGCAAAACTAAAATAAAAAATCTTTCAGCATCATCGATATTTTGTTATTTTTGATCTAAATATCGATATTATGAGCATAGGGACTAAAGTAAAAAGATTCAGAGAAGCAAAAGGGCTTTCCCAAGACGATTTGGCGTTACGTCTGGACGTTGCGCAGAGCACCATTTCCAGTATAGAATCTGATAAAAATATTCCCAATTCTTTATTATTAAGTAATATTGCAAAGGAATTGGATATAAATATGAATGAGCTATTTGATGATGAACGAACCATTAATAATGTTTATGATAACAATGATAAAGTTGCGATAGGCTTTGGTAATAATAATACATTTACTGTAGGTGGTTTATCTGAAAAATTAGTTGAATTATACGAAGAACGTATCAAAGAATTAAAAGAACAAGTACAGGAACTTAAAGAAGAAATAAAAGTTTTAAAAAATAAATAGAACCTGTTTAGGATAGCATCATCTCAGGTTAAGATGTTCTTATCTCCAATAAGTTTTCGCCGTCTCAAGTTGAGAAAGTCTAAACCTAAAAGGAGGGTTGCCTTCTCGCAGTGAGACACCTTTAATCGAAACACGTTCTACTTGTCTCATATAGAGAAACTTTCAAACCTAAAACAGAAAACAACAATTGATAAAAAATTAAAAAGCCCTGATTTCTCAAGGCTTTTCATCTATATTTTAGAAAGTAAATTTCTGAAACTCGTTTTCTCATCAATAATTCTTCTCAGTTCAGAAACCGGAACTCTTTCCTGTTCCATTGTGTCCCTGTCCCTTATCGTCACGGTATGATCTGTTAAAGAATCGTGGTCGATGGTGATACAATATGGTGTTCCGATTGCATCCTGTCTTCTGTAACGTTTTCCGATCGCATCTTTTTCTTCGTAGAATAAGTTGAAATCGTATTTCAGATCGTTGAAAATCTGTTCTGCGTATTCAGCTAAGCCGTCTTTCTTCATCAATGGAAGAATTGCAGCCTTAATGGGTGCTAAAGCCGGAGGTAAAGATAAAACCGTTCTTTCCGAACCGTCTTCCAATACTTCGTCTCTTAAACAATGAGAGAATAAAGCCAAGAACAATCGGTCTAAACCAACCGAAGTTTCCACCACATACGGAACATAGTTTTCGTTTCTTTCCGGATCGAAGAACTGAAGTTTTCTGCCTGAAAATTCTTCATGCGCTTTTAAATCGAAATCCGTTCTTGAGTGAATACCTTCCAGTTCTTTGAAACCGAAAGGGAAATTAAATTCAATATCTGCTGCTGCATTCGCGTAGTGAGCCAGTTTTTCATGATCGTGAAATCTGTAATTTTCGCCACCCAAACCTAAAGCCAAATGCCAGTTCAGACGCTTTTGCTTCCATTGCTCGTAGAATTCAAGTTCTGTTCCCGGAGCTACGAAAAACTGCATTTCCATCTGTTCGAATTCACGCATTCTGAAGATAAACTGTCTCGCAACAATCTCGTTTCTGAACGCTTTTCCAATCTGTGCAATACCGAAAGGAAGTTTATGACGGGAGGTTTTCTGTACATTCAGGAAATTAACGAAAATTCCCTGCGCAGTTTCCGGTCTTAAATAAAGATCCATTGCAGAATCTGCGGAAGCCCCTAACTTAGTTCCGAACATCAGGTTGAACTGTCTTACCTCCGTCCAGTTTTTAGAACCCGTATCCGGATCAGCAATTTCCAGCTCTTCAATTAACGCTTTTACATCAGCAAGATCTTCATTTTCTAAAGATTTTGCCAGTCTGGAAAGGATTGCTTCCCTTTTGGCTCTGTATTCCAAAACTTTTGGATTTGTTGCCACAAACTGTTCTTTATCAAAAGCCTCACCGAATCTTTTCGCTGCTTTTTCAATCTCCTTGTTCTCCTTATCTTCAATTTTAGCACAGTAATCTTCCACCAAAACATCTGCTCTGAAACGTTTCTTAGAATCCTTATTATCAATCAATGGATCGTTGAAAGCGTCTACGTGCCCCGAAGCCTTCCATGTAGTCGGGTGCATCAGGATTGCCGAATCAATACCCACAATATTTTCGTTAAGCTGTACCATCGCTTTCCACCAGTATTGCTTGATATTATTTTTTAACTCGGCTCCGTTCTGTCCATAATCATAAACAGCGGATAAACCATCGTAGATCTCACTCGAAGGGAAAATAAAACCATATTCTTTAGCGTGAGAAATCACTTTCTTGAAAACATCTTCTTGCTTTGCCATAATTTTTTAACGTCTGAAAGTACAAAAATAGTGAAAAAGCGGGAAGTTGGAAGCGGGAAGACGGAAGTTTTTATATTCGTGTAGTTTAGGAGCCGGGAACCTGCTGTCCACTGTATCTTTTCTGTGGCGGTCTCCACTTCGTTCTGCCTGCCACAGAAAAGGATGCCATTTCCATCAAGGCTATTGAGTATTATACGGTTTCAAAACCTAGCGGGTTTTTAAAACCCGTTAGGTTTAAGGGATATAAATCATTTTAAGGAGGTAATGAATTATTCATCAAGGCTTTCTTCAAGTTTTTCCAAAGAATTGATGACCAAAGATATTTTTTCTTTCTGTTTTCTGATCTGTCTCGGTCTGATAATAAACCAACTGATGGCACACCATAAAAAAGTTAATCCATACACAGCGGCAACGCCGAGCCACGACATTTTTAAAGTAAGTTCATAAAAATAAATGGCAAAACCTAAAGAAAGGGAGAGGTAGTAAAAACTCAATCCTCTCGTCTGCATGTAGATCTGTTGTTGCTCTGTTTTTTTCATAGTAAGCAAATATTCCTGATTACTTGCAGAAGTATTCACTTTCTTTAAGATAGTAACGTTTTGATATACCAGATAAGTATAAGAAACGAGACCGATAAGCATAAACACAATTCCCCATTTTGTTGTGAAGAAAGTAAATTTTACAAATATCCAGATGGTAATTACTATAATTGTTATAAATAATAATAGGGCAATAAGTCCGATATCTTTTAATAATTGTCTTTTTCTGTATTTCTCAGCTTTTGCTTTTATTTCTTTGATATCCGGAACTTCAATGTTTTTTTGATTCCAGATTTCCTGAAAATTATAATTGGTTGGCATATTTTGCAAATTTTTCGGTTAATTTTTCTTTGATTCTGTGTATTTTAACTCTCACATTGGCAGGTGAAATTCCCACAACTTCGGCAATGTCTTTCTGCTTCATTTCTTCTAGTTCCAGGGAAATGATAATTCTTTCCAGTTCAGGTAATTCGGAAATACACTGATAGAGAAAGTCAGTCATTTTTTCCTGTTCCTGCTTATGTTCCTTATCTGAAATATCTTTTATCTGATAAGGAAGTTCATTTTTAGGCATTCTCTTTTCCACATTTACCTGTCTCAGACAAATATTGGTTGCAATTCTGTAGATCCAGGTTCCGACATTCGCTTCCTGCCGGAATTTTGGCAATTGCTGAAAAACGGCTACAAAAGTTTCCTGACAAAGATCCTTAGCCATATCGTCATCATTTACATACCCCATGCAGAGTCGAAAAATCTTTTTCCAGTAGGTATGATAAATTTCTTCGAAGTTTAAGTTGTGCATGTATCGTTTTTAGAATTTAGAGAACATCCAACCGAAAATGTTACATCATTTAAGTGAAGATAAAACCTTTTTATTATTCCTAAGGAATCGTTTATCTTGAAAATCTCTACTTTTGCCGGATGTTAGAAATTCTTTATCGCGACGAACATCTTATCGCCATCAACAAACCCAGCGGATTGTTGGTTCATAAATCTTTTTATTCGGGAGAAGCCGATACGTATGCGATTCAGGAACTGAGAAAGCAGATCGGGCAAAAAGTGTATCCTGTCCATCGTTTAGACCGGAAAACTTCGGGTGTTTTGCTGTTCACTTTAGATAAAGAAACGCTGAGAATCATGAGTACCCAATTTGAGGAAAAAAGGGTTGAAAAAAAATACATTGCCATTTTACGAGGCTGGACAAAGGAAGAGGAAAAAATTGATTATGATCTGATTAACGAAAACGAAATTACGCAAAATGCAATAACATACTATCGCCGTCTGCAGACTTCAGAGATCGATTTACCTTTTTTAAAACATCAGACTTCACGATATTGTCTGGTAGAAGCCATCCCCGAAACAGGACGATTTCATCAGTTGAGAAAACATTTTAAACACATTTTACATCCCATTTTAGGCTGTAGGAAACATGGCTGTAATAAACAGAATAAATTATGGCTTCAGACATTTGACATTAATAAAATGACGCTTCACGCTCATCAACTGACATTTAATCATCCTTTTTCCAACGAAAGAATTACGGTAAATGCGACTATTGATGAGGATTTCAAAAAAGTAGGGGATATTTTGAAACTGGATTTGAGCGCATATTCTTAATTTCTTAAACTTCCATCAACTTTGTGAAGACTTCTCACATTTAAATTAATGACCGAGGTTTAGCCCCGATTGTAATGAAAATCCTTTTTTGCAAAAAAAGATTGTAATGGAAAGCGGGAAATAGCTCCTGAAAGCAATTTAACAAACGATCGTAGATTTAGCACATTACACAGATCTTATGTTTTATAGATACCGTTTATAATAGATTTTCTATAAAATATCATACGTTAACCAGACATTAATTTTAAAATGAGTATTTTTGTAAAACTTTTTTTCAATGTACAAATCGCTCATTCGTCCGATTCTTTTCAAATTCGATCCTGAAGAAGTGCACCATTTTACTTTTTCAATCTTAAAAAATTTCGGATTTCTTACCAAATTATTTTTTCCAAAACCTATTGAAGACAAGCGTCTGGAAAGAGAAGTTTTTGGCTTGAAATTTAAAAATCCTGTTGGTTTGGCAGCCGGTTTCGATAAAAATGCAGTTTTGTTCAATGAATTGGGAGATCTTGGTTTTGGATTTGTGGAAATTGGAACCGTAACGCCGAAAGCTCAGGCGGGAAATCCTAAGAAAAGACTGTTCCGTTTAATTGAAGATGGCGGAATTATCAACCGAATGGGCTTCAACAACGACGGTCTGGAAGCAGCGATTGAAAAACTGAAAGGCAATAAAGGAAAAATCATCATCGGTGGAAACATCGGAAAAAATACGAATACTTCTCCCGAAAATTACACGCAGGATTATCTGGAATGTTTTGAAGGGCTTCATCCTTACGTAGATTATTTTGTGCTGAATGTAAGCTGTCCGAATGTAGGAAGCCACGCCAAACTGGAAGATGTAGAATACCTTCGTGAACTGATTACGGAAGTGAAAAAAATCAACCAGTCGAAATCTGTACAGAAACCAATTCTGCTGAAAATTGCTCCGGATCTGAATACCAATCAATTAGATGAAATCATTGAACTGATTGCAGAAACAAAAATCGACGGAATTGTAGTTTCCAATACATCAGTGAACCGGGAAGGTCTGAAAACGTCACCTGAAGTTTTAGCGGAAATCGGAAACGGCGGATTGAGCGGAAAACCTATTCGTGAGAGAAGCACAAAAATGATCAAATATCTTTCTGATAAAAGCAACAGAGCATTCCCGATCATCGGAGTAGGCGGAATTCATTCAGCAAAAGATGCGCTTGAAAAGCTGGATGCAGGAGCAACGTTGGTTCAGTTGTACACAGGTTTCATCTACGAAGGTCCGGAATTGATTCAAGATATTAATAAGGAAATTTTGACGAGAGCGGGTCGTTTACCAAGATAAGTTGAAACGATAAAAATATAGAAGTATAATAAACTTTTTTACTAAACAGTAATTCAAAAACTACTGTTTAGTAGTTGAAAGTTTTACTTAAGGATTCACAGAACCTGCACAAACACCATTAATGCATGCGCCCGCTAATGTAACTGGTCCTGAATTATTTCCTACAGCACCTGGTCCGAATCTTTGTGGGCAAATACTTTTAGAATTACAAGGACATCCTACAGGAACAATTTCAAGTGCACTTTGACAATAATTGTTGTCAGGATCATATACTACTAAATTTGTTAATCCACCTGTTATTTCTTTTAGAGCTTTTCTTGATAATGGAGTTGCTCCATTTAATAATTTTTTCATATTAATGAGATATTTATCAATCTCGAAAATACTCTTTTCTTTCAATAGGAAAAACAAAAAAAATATAAAATATGTTAATTTTTTATCTTGACTTTGTAATTGAAGCATTTTTCACATCTACAGTCAAATTGTAAAATGAGCCCGATGTTTTTTTAATGTTGAATTTCAAAATTTTTGAATTTTTTATCTTCCAAAATTATAAAGATGTAAATTAGCCAAATCATAAACTCCCGTCAAGGGAATTTTCTTTTTGTATTTATCATAATAATACCAACCTTTCACAAAATGCTGATACTGATGACAATCGATAATTCCATCATAGCTCAACTGCATTGTGACAGGATTTCCGGCAATCTTTCCTTTGAAAATTTGAGAAGAATCTATTACTTTTTTTAATTCAATTTTCTGGCAAAGTAAAAATGTTAGGCTTAAAGAAAATAACAGTGAGAGTATTTTTTTCATGGTTTGATTGTAACTTAATTTAAAATGTTCACAAGAAAAAATGCGCAATCGTATAAATAATCAGCCCTACCAAACCACCGACGATCGTTCCGTTCACACGGATGAACTGAAGATCTTTCCCTACTTCCAGTTCCAGCTTTTCGCTTAATTCTTTTCCCTGCCAATTTCCGACGGTAGAACTGATGAGGTTTCTGAATTGATGGGTATTTTTTAGAATATATTTGTAAGCGGTAACACGAACCCAGTCGTCGATTTTTTTCTGAAAATTTTCGTCGTTTTTTAAATTCTGTGAAAATTCATTCAGATTTTTAGATAAATATTTCTTTAATGAAGATTCATCGTCCTGAAGTTCTTTCGTTAACGTATTTTTAATGGAAATCCAGATGTCGTTGGAATATTCATTCAGCTTGTCGTTTTTGAGGAGATCATTTTTAATGTTTTTGAATTCCTCTTCCCATTTGGGATCCTGTTTGAGTTCATTGGAGAAATCATAGATTTTCTGGGTGATCAGATTTCGTATTTCGTGGTTCGGATCTTGTTCAATCTCTTTGAAAAAATCTGAAAGTCCGGTGGTAATTTTATCAGCAATTTTATTATCCACAAAAGCCGGAATAAAAGTATAGCTTCCTTTTTTCACGCGGTCTTTAATCATTTCATCATTTTCAGCGATGTAATTTTTAATCTGAGAAGAAAGATTGGTAATAATCCTTTGATGATCGTTTTTGTCTAAAAGATAGTTGATTCCGTTGCCTAAAATGGCGTTCAGTTTGATGTTATCGGTCATTTCAGACACTTTTTTGCTGATAAAACGGCTTACTTCCGAATCGTCGAGCTTATTTAAAATATCCAGAACAATATCCGAAAGGTTTTTAAGCAAAACATCCCGATTTTTTTCTTTTCCGAGCCATTCTCCCACAAAATTCGAGATTTTTAATTTCTGGATATAAGGTCTGATGTTTTCCGGAGAAAGAAAATTAGTTACGACAAAATTTCCCAGATTGTCTCCCAGTTTCTGTTTGCTGTTTTCAATAAGATTGGTGTGCGGAATCGGTAAACCAAGCGGATGGCGGAAAAGGGCTGTTACGGCAAACCAGTCTGCCAAAGCTCCCACCATTGCCGCCTCGGAAAAGGCACGAACGTAACCTATCCAGTGCGAGTCTATGGTTTTTTGCAATAGGGTAGTCCCGATAAACAGAACTGCCATCAACACAAATAATCCTGTGGCAAATGCTTTGTATTTTCTGAGCTGTTTTCTTTTGGCTTCATCATTCATATCCTCAAATTTAGTAAATTTGGTTGTGAAATTTCACCTGTTAATATTGTTGTAAAAATTTTTAATTCGTTATTTTCATTTCTCAAAGGCATCGGTTTTGATGCTTACATTTTGTCTTTGATAAAAAATATTTAAAATTCTATGGAAAACCAAGCAAAAAACAATCCATACTACTCCAGAACAGATACTTCAAAACTCGATATTTCCAATGAAGAATGGAGAAAAATCCTGTCTCCGGATTTATATGCCATTGCCAGAGAAGCCTCAACGGAAAGACCATTCACCGGAAAATACAATGAATTTGATGAATTGGGAGAATATTACTGTGCGGTGTGCGGAAACCATTTATTCCGATCCACTTCAAAATTTTCGAGCAGTTGTGGCTGGCCAAGTTTTTTTGAAGCAGATAAAGAAGGAGTGTATTACAAAAGAGATACGACCTACGGAATGGAAAGGGTAGAAGTACTCTGCAAAAGATGCGATTCGCATTTGGGACACGTTTTCGATGATGGTCCTCAACCAACGGGATTGCGCTACTGTATGAATTCCATAAGTCTGGAATTTGTTGCAGATTCTGAAAAATAATATTATGATGAGCTATGAAAGAAGTTATTAATTTTGATGAACGGAAACCTATTTGGATTGCATTATCTGATCTGTATTTGGATACGGAATTAAAACAGGATTTTCATTTAAAATATATAGCTACCACAATATCCCAAAGCTCGTATACTTTTGATGAGGTGAAAAAAATTAATAAGTATGAAGTTTTTCCTGTACTTTTTTCAAATTTGCTGCATCCTGCAGGTGAATGGTTTGCGTTTGATGAAAGGATAATTATAAATGGTATTATAGAGTGGATAGAATCAAAAAAACCTTTAGATTTACTGGCTGTTGAATGGGTTTATATGGTATATAAAGACATCAATGAAGAATATTGGGATGAAATTGAATATCTATATAATAAAATAAGAAGTAGCTCATTATCTGGTAGTTAAAATTTCTTAAATTGCGTTAAACTTTGTGGAGTTATTGCGCTTACCCTAATTATGTTTTATACATTTGCTGACTCAATTGGATTTAACATAATAGTGAAATAGTGAATGAAAGCATTGTATAGCTTATTAGGTGCAGCTTACATCGTTACTACTTCATTCTATTTGTCTCCAAAAAAGGCAATCGAAAAGAATGAAATCAGTACAAAAAAAATTGTAAGATTAGCCGACACGAAATCTGAGAAATCTGCGGCAACAGCAGTAAGTTCTTCAGAAGAATTATACAGATCTATTGTTTTCGAGCAGGGACACGAACTTAATGAGGAGGTTTTTTTCAAAGCAGTAACAGGTTTTGAAAATATGAAGAAAGCAGGTTTGCTTAACGGGGATTCGCATTTACTTACGGTATGCGATTTTTCTATGTCTTCGAACACAAAAAGACTTTGGGTAATTGACATGAATGAGAAAAAAGTATTGTTTAATTCATTGGTGGCACACGGAAAAAATACAGGCGAAGAATTTGCTACGAATTTTTCTAACACGGAAAGTTCGTTGCAGAGCAGCTTAGGATTTTATATTACCGATGCAACGTATGACGGCGACAACGGCTATTCTCTTAGATTACTTGGAATGGACAAAGGATTTAATGATGCAGCCTACAGAAGAGCCATCGTTATGCACGGCGCAGATTATGTAAGCGAAGAATTTGCCGCCATGCATAAAAGAATCGGCAGAAGTTGGGGTTGTCCCGCTGTTCCGAGAGATTTAACAAAACCGATCATTAATACCATAAAAGGAAGAAATCTTCTTTTTATTTATTATCCGGATCAGAATTACCTTTCCAAATCGGAGTGGTTGAAAGCATAACAGAAAAGCAGTCGGATTTGACTGCTTTTTTTATTGTATTAAATTTTCCCATTATAGTTGTCATTCTGACGAAGAAAGAATCTACAAAATAGTATTTTCTCTCAGTTAACACAGCCTTTTTATACGGCAATATCAGCTCAATCAGTAAGATGTGCTAGAGATTTATTCAAAAAGCTTAAGAAAACTTCTTAAAAATCAACGTGGCATTGTGTCCTCCGAAACCAAAAGCATTGCTTAGCGCATAATTGATATTCTTTTCTTTCGCTTCTCCAAAAACAATATTCAGATCTTTCGGGATGTTTTCATCAATCCTGTGAAGATTAATGGTTGGCGGAATAATTCCGTTTTCTATTGCTTTGATTGAAAGAATGGCTTCCGCAGCTCCGGCAGCTCCCAGCAAATGTCCCGTCATGGATTTTGTAGCACTGATGTCAAGATTTTTACTTCCTTTAAATAATTTATTGATTCCGTTTAATTCTACCAAATCTCCCATTGGGGTAGAAGTGGCATGAGGATTCACATAATCAATATCTTCGGTGTTGATTCCTGCTTCCTGTAAAGCCAGTTGCATCGCTTTAATGGCTCCAACTCCATCGGGATGAGGTGCTGTCATGTGATACGCATCGGCTGTCATCGCAGCTCCCACCAATTCTGCGTAAATTTTTGCGCCTCTTGCTTTAGCGTGTTCGTATTCCTCAAGAATTAAGGCTCCTGCGCCTTCTCCCATCACAAAGCCGTCTCGTTCTGCATCATAAGGGCGGCTTGCGGTGGCAAAATCATCATTTCTTGTAGACATGGCTTTCATAATCGAGAAACCTCCAATGGAAGCGGGAGTGATCGCAGCTTCAGAACCGCCGCTCACGATTACTTTGGCTTTTCCTAATCTGATGTAGTTAAAAGCATCCATCAATGCGGTATTTCCTGTAGCACATGCAGAAATCGTTGTATAATTGATTCCCTGAAGTCCGAATTTCATTGAAATCATTCCTGAAGCCATGTTGGCAATAAATTTAGGTACAAAGAAAGGATTGAATCTTGGTGTTCCGTCTCCTTTGGTAAATTCCATCACTTCACTTTCGAACGTCCACATTCCGCCCTGTCCGGTTCCCCAGATTACTCCGGTGTCGAACGGATCCATTTTTTCAAGCTCTAATCCGGAATCTTTTAAAGCTTCCGCTGTGGAATACATCGCGTATTGGGAAAAAAGATCACTTCTTTTGATTTCGTTATGTGTTAAATGAACTTTCGGATCAAAATTTTTAACTTCACAGGCAAAATGAACTTTAAATTTTTCTGTATCGAAGTGGGTGATTTTGTTGGCTCCGCTTATGCCGTTGATGCTGTTGTTCCAGAATTCTTCAACATTATTTCCTAAAGGCGTTACTGCGCCAAGTCCTGTAATGACAACTCTTTTCATTTAATTGCTGATTTTGAATAAATTAGAGGTTCCTCTTGCAATTAAGCGCGTTTTATCTGCATTCCAGATTTCGCACTCTGCGTTTACAAATTGCTTTCCTCTTTTGATGATTTTCGTTTCAGCTACAATATTATCATTTTCTTTTGCTGTTGAAAAATAATCGATGCTGTTATTTATGGTTACGATAAAGTTTTTTTCGTTTAACGAGAACATGGTGGCTCCGATAACATCATCAAAAATGGCTGCGGTAACCCCGCCGTGAAGATTTCCCATCGGGTTCAGCCATTCCTGCCTTACTTTATATTGGAACTCCAATTGTCCTTCTTCTGCCGAAAGAACAACGGGATTCAACCATTTCATAAATGGGGAAGGAGATGCTGTAAACTCTTTTCCGATGAATGATTTTATGATTTGTAATTTATCCATATGAATTATGAGATATTTTGTTTAATTTCTTTGTCGATAACCTCTAAAATCCTGTCTAAAGCGAGATTGAGATATTTTTCGTCTTCTGTGGTTTTGGATAAAAGAATTCCGCCTTCAATCATCATTACCAATAATGAGGCAAATTCCTCCGCGTTAATTTCAGGCTTGAATTCTCCGCTTTTTTGCCCTTCAATGATAATGTTTGAGATGGTTTTTATCCAGTCCTCAAAAGAATGCCGTACTTTCTTTCTAAGTTCCGGAAAGGAGTCATTACATTCTGTCGCTGCATTCATTAGCGGACAGCCGCCGTTTTGGAAGACTATTTTCCAGTTTTTTCTGTAAAATGCAATAAAAGCATACAGTTTGGCAGACATCGTAGGATATTCTTCACCAAAAGATCTCTGCATATTTTTCTTAAGAATTCCTGCATTGAACTGATATACTTCAAGAGCTACTTTATCTCTGTTTTCAAAGTTTCCGTAAATACTTCCTTTGGTTAAACCCGTCGCTTTTGTAATGTCCGAAAGGGATGTAGAGGTATAGCCTTTGGTATTAAACAAAGAGGCGGTTTGCTCAATGATGAATTGTTTTGTCTTTTCTGCTTTTGACATTTTTCTGCTGAATTCCTGCAAAGATACAAAAATATACCAATCGGTATATTTTATAATAAGATTAAATGTATCCGTTATTAAACATTAAGATTTCTTGTAAGAAGTTTAGATTAATTAAGTTGAATATTTTATTTTTTAAATTTTGGCTAAAGCCTTATGGTTTATTTTTTGAATGAAAAAACGGGCTTCAGCCCGTTCCTATTCATGTTGATATTAAGATTTTAAATAATTTACGTGAAGAGCTTAATTAATCTAAACTTCTTACAAGAAATCTTAATGGCTCAAATTCTTAGTTCGCCAAAGTAGCTTCCAAAGTAATTTCGAAATTGAAAGCTGCACTTACAGGACAACCTTCTTCCGCAATTTTTGCATATTTCTGGAATTCTTCTTCTGAAATTCCGGGAACTTTAGCCGTTAACGTTAATTCAGATTTTGTAATTTTTCCTGCGCTCGGATCCAAAGTAATAACAGATTTTGTCGTTAATTCTTCCGGAGTATAGCCTGCCTGAGAAAGTTCTGCACTTAATTTCATGGTGAAACAACCTGCGTGAGCCGCTGCCAGTAATTCTTCAGGATTTGTTCCCACTCCGTCTTCAAATCGGCTGTTAAAAGAATACTGAGTCTGGTTTAAAGTGGTGCTTTGTGTGGTAAGATGTCCTTTTCCTTCTTTAATAGTTCCGTTCCAAACGGCTGTTGCGTTACGTCTCATAATGTTTTTGTTTTAATATTGTTATTTTGATGTGACAAAGGTATTGCAGATTTCGTTCCAGATAAATACACAAAAAGAACTAACTATTGTACTTTTTTCCCGAATTGTAATTTTTTTTGAAATTTGCAGGGGTACTTCCGATTTTTTGTGTGAAAAGACGGTTGAAATAAGCAGGATCTTCATAGCCCAGATCGTAAGCGATTTCTTTCACCGGTTTATCGGTATAAAATAAAAGTCTTTTGGCTTCCAGTAAAATTCTGCTGATGATAAACTGGTTAGGAGATTCCAGATTTAAATTCTTGAATTTATGCGTGAGTGTCTTTGGAGAAATATGAAGCAGTTCTGCATAATCAGCCACATTATGTTTTTCCCGGAAATGAAGTTCAAGCAAACGGCTGAAATCCCGAAAGATATCCAGTTCGTGTGCCGGAATTTTTATTTCATCATTATTCAGATTCTGCTTTTTCCATTTTCTGGTGGCGCGGATGATAATTTGTTTAACGTAGGTTCGGATCATTTCCTCTGCGGAAGAATCTTTCCATTCCAGTTCGTTTCTGATGCTTTGAAATAAATGTTGAATTGCAGAATTTTCTTCGGCATCCAGTTCAACAAGAGGAATTTCAAACACATTATGAAAAAGCAGTCCGTCGCAGGCGACTTCTTTATCATGAATCTGAATACAGTAAAAATCGCGGTTATAATAGATCAGATGCGATTCGCCGCTTCCTTTTTCAATTTGCAGATGCTGATTCGTCAGAAAAAATATGGCAGGATTTTCTGTTTTATAATTCCTGAAATCCACATACAAGTCGTATCCTGCAGGAATATAGAAAATTTTAATTTCAGATTTGTATTTGTTGTCTTTAAAATCGTGCAGATTGTTTTCGGAAAAAGTTTCGAATCCCAGTTTCTTGTACTGGTCTTCAAAGATAAGTGTTTGCGACATCCTTTTGCTTTCCTATAAATGTACAAAAAAGCATGATTCCAACACTATTAAATTATTGAAACCATGCTTAATAATATAAATTTAATTGCTGAATTTTCTGAACCATTATGAGGATTTAAGTGGTTAAGTTTAGTTTAGAAAATCAAATTGATTTTAATAATGATAAAACTAAAAAAGCGAAGCTCATCTTAATATTCTAAACTCCTTAACAGAAATCTTAATGGTTTAAACTAATTGCAAATAATATTAATTCTGGTTTTTAGCTTACGACTCCAACTCACTAACGCTAGAACCCTCAAACTCTAAAACTTAAAAAGTAACATCCAGTCCCACATAAAAATTAGCTTTCATGATCGGAGCATACACCATTCCGCCGTCAAAATAATTTCCGAAAGGATTTTTAACATCAACAATGGCATTTTTCTGATAATAGGAAGTTAAATTTTCTCCTCCAAGATACGCCCTGATTTTCTTATTGAAATTCCTTGAAATCTGTGCATTTAAAACCGCATAGGATTCGGAATAGGAAGGAAGCTGAAATTCCGCAGGATTCGATGAAGTATTGGGAAGCCTCTGTTTTCCGACTGCATTCAGTGTGGTGTCGAAACTCCAGAATCCACCTTTGCTGTTTTTGTTGGTAGAATAGGCAAAATTCACAAAACCTCTGTGTTTTGCCATGAAAGGAACTTCACGTCTTCCATCCAGATAATCTGCCTGAACATCGTAATATTTGTAAGCCAGTCTCACTTCAAAATTTTTGAAAGGGATAAAATCCCACTGAGTCTGGAAAGAATTGGCAAAAGATTTTCCGTTAAGATTATAGAAAGTTAATTGTTGAGGAGACCGGTCCAGATCCACCATCACCTGATTCTGAAAATCTGTTCTGAAAAAATCGGCTACCACGGTAGATTTTCTTCCGAAAAGTTTGAATTCCTGCTGTAAACTGGCTCCGTAATTCCAGGCAATTTCAGGTCTTAAACCGTAAATATTCCCTCCGTTCTGCAAAATCTGAATCGATCGGTTGGATGCGAAATACTGCTGACTTTCGGCAAAAATGTTTGCCGTTCTGAACCCTCTTCCTGCGGAAAGTCTCAAAATCGTCTGCGGGGTAAAATCATATTTAAAATTCAGTCTCGGCGTGAACTGCGTTCCGGCAAGATTATGAAAGTCTACTCTCGCTCCGGCAACTAAGGTGTATTTTAAACCCGTTAAAGTATATTCCGCAAAAGCTCCCGGAACAATTTCGTTTCTTTTAATCGTTGAGGTTAAGTATGTTTCGTCATATCCATCATACATGAAACTCGCTCCGGCTTTGTATTTATGATTGGTATTTCCCAAAATACTTTCAAAAATTAAATTGGAATAATACGTCTGCTGCTTTCCGGAATAATTTCTCAGTCCGAAAAAGCTGTCCTGCTGATGAAAAGTGTACTGGTTCATCCAGCCCAGACTCTGGTAGGGTTTTCCTTTAAAAACATATCCTGTTTTATTCCAAACCTGAAATCTGGAGATGTCAATTCCAACTCCGTACAGCGACTGCTTTTCCTGTGGCATTTTTTTGTCAAACCCGATCTGTCCCGAAGTTCTTTCGTCTTTGATGAAATTAATTCCAAAATGCGAACCCAATCCTGAGTTTTCCAAATCATTGTAATTCAATAAATAAGCTGCGTTTAACTGTGTTCCTTTCGGTCTGTCCAGAAATCCATCATCATTCATATCCGTATCTCCGAAAGTTCCGTTTCCGTGCAGTAAAAATGTTTGCGACCATTTTTTGTTGATGGGTGAAACACTGGTGATATTGGCTTCTGCTCTTCCGTTAAAATCTGAAAATAAATTCAATGAAGTCTCCGGCTTTTCTGCATTTTTCAGCAATTCTGTATTAATTTGTCCTGTAATGCTTTCGTAACCGTTCGTTACGGTACTTCCGCCTTTGGTAAGCTGAATGCTTTCAATCCATCGTCCGGGAATGAAATTCAGTCCGTAAGCAGAAGCCAAGCCGCGGATTTCGGGCAGTAATTCTTTTGTCAGGCTCGTGTATTTCTGATCTAGACCTAACATTTTCAGTTGTTTTGTTCCTGTAACCGCATTGCTGAAAGAAACATCAACCGTTGCGTTAGTTTCAAAACTCTCAGAAAGGTTACAGCAGGCTGCTTTCAGGAGCTCTTTTTTATCAATATTAAAAATAAGTCCTGCTTCTTTTTTGTTTAAAGACGTTGCTGCTTTTGATCCGTTTACCGTAACGCCTTCAATATTTTTTTCATGACTGCCGTGATTTTCACCCGCTGTGTTATGATCACTGTGGTCGGTGTGTTCTGAAGGATTTCCTTCTTCCGTATGAACTTTAGGATTTGCTTCTCCAAAAGGAATTTCTCTGTCATACAGACAGCATGAAGGCAGATTTTTATATGTGTTGTCGCTGGATTTATACTTCTCGTTATCATGCCCAACTTCCGCAATTTTCTTTAAAATTTTGTCTGATGAAGTTGTATCCGGATCAAAATTTAAAGTCACGATTTGCCTCTCGGCATCCCATTCTGCGAATTTTGCTCCTGCATCTTTGGCGGCTTTTTCAATTCGTACTTTGCAGGATTCGCAATTGCCTTTTACATAAAACTCATTCTCTTTTTTAGCATGATTTTCATGATTATCAATAGGTTGTGGCTGTAAGTCTCGGTTGTAATGACAACATCCCGGAAGAGCTTCGTACGTTTCGGCAGAGGCTTTGAATTTTTCGTTGTCATGACCTGCTTCGGCGATTTTTTTTAATATTTCTTCAGAAGAAGCATTGTTGTCTGTTTCAATAATTAATGTCTGTGAATCAATTGAATAGGTTGCTGTTTTTGCACCTGCTTTCTTAGCAGTGTTTTCGATTCTTTCTTTGCACATCTCACAGTTTCCTTTTACTTTGAATTGGTTTTTAGAAAGATTCTGGGCAAAAATACATTGTACGGATAATAAGAATACACCAAGAATAATCCTGGAAATATATAATTTCATTTTGTTTAAAATTTAGATTAATTAAAGCTTTAATGCTGCAATGTAAACATCAGTTCGATAACCAGTCATTCTGATGCTGGTAAACCGATGTTTAGTAACATTATTTTTAATTAAGCTATTTTCGGCGGCTGCCAGATTTCTTTTAAACGGCTTGAAAGGTATGGATCAGAATATTCGAACTGTAAATTTTTATTCGATTTGTAATACGAATATTCTAATTGTAAACTCTTAGAAAAAGGAGTTTCTATAAAAGTATAACAGGCTAAACACGTTGAGCAGCAATCGTCGTTACAATTTGATTTCTGTTCTTTTTTGTGATGATTGTTTTCGGAATTTTGAGAATGATCTTTTTTACAGCAGCTCATTTCAGAATCTTTTTTGCAACAGTTTTCCTGCATATTCTGTGCATAGAAACTGTCTTTAGGAACTAAAAAAATTCCCAAGCAGAAAATAATTAAGATGATCTGAAAAAATTTCATTACTACAAAAGTACAAAATTTCTTACAATGGCTCTCCAACTTTCTTCGCACAGTCATGCCAAGGCTCTCCATGCGGAGGATTTACCGCCGGTTTCGGACCTGTTGGAGCGGGTGTCGGAGCCGGAGCCGGAGCGTTTTGTGCCATATTCTGCTGTACAGGCTGCTGAACCGGAGCCGGTTTACTGTTCAAAGGTTGTCCTACCGGAATATCGCATCGGTGTCCCGGTTCTCCGTGAGGCGGATTCATCCCTTTCGGAGTTTTTACGGTTTTTGCTTTTCCGCTTTGGTCTACGGAAAATTTTCCGGGTTGTAAAGAATTCGGATCAATCTGAATGGTCTGTCCCTGCGGAGCATTTACCGCAACATTCTGAGTTCCCTGTTGAGGTTGTGCAGGAGCCGAATTTAATGGCTGTCCGACTGGGATATCGCATCTGTGGCCGGGTTGACCGTGTGGCGGATTCATTCCGGGAGAAGTAACGGTTGAAGTTCCCGACCCTGTTGTTGTTTTAATTCCCGCCTGATCCAGAATAGAAGCTTTAGGAGCCTGATTAACCGCTACAGGAGCCTGCTGAACTCCGGTTTCTTCTTTAAGATAAGTAGCTCTCTCATCCTTCTTACACGATACAGTAAAGATAGAAATGGCAAGTATGCCTAACAATGTATTTTTCATATAAAACAAAATTAGCAAAACATTTTTAAATGCTTTGCCAATTTTATAATAATAGTGATATTTTAGAATTAATTCTTAACCAAAAGTCTGAATCCTTCTCCGTGTACGTTGATGATTTCCAGTCCTTCGTCGTCTTTCAGAAGTTTACGAAGCTTAGCAATATAAACGTCCATACTTCTTGCCGTAAAATAGTTTTCTTTTTTCCAGATCTTTCTCAACGCTAGGTCTCTCGGCATGAAATCGTTCCTGTGGATGCAAAGAAGCTTCAACAGTTCGTTTTCTTTTGGAGAAAGCTTGTATTCGTTGTCGCCGACTCTCAGTTGTCTCAGCATAGAATCAAAGAAAATATTGCTGATCTTGAACTGTTCCTGCTCTTCATTTTCCAACGTGGAACTTCTCTGAAGAATTGCTTTAATTTTATATAAAAGAAGTTCGGTATCAAATGGTTTTGTGATGTAATCATCTGCTCCCAACTGATATCCTTTTAAGATATCTTCTCTCATATTTCTTGCAGTTAAGAAAATGATCGGTGTATTTTTATCTATTTTTTTTACGTCTTCTGCTAATGAAAAACCGTCTTTTTTAGGCATCATCACGTCGAAAATACAGATATCGAATTCGTTTTCCGTAAATTCTTTCAACCCCTGTTCTCCGTCTGTAGCAAGAGTAACTTCGAAGTTATTTATCGTTAAATAATCCTTCAGCACTGCCCCAAAACTCTGGTCGTCTTCTACTAATAATATTCTGTTGCTCATAGTTTTAACTA
The DNA here is from genome assembly GCF_003094695.1 of Chryseobacterium sp. HMWF035. Lineage (NCBI taxonomy): Bacteria > Pseudomonadati > Bacteroidota > Flavobacteriia > Flavobacteriales > Weeksellaceae > Chryseobacterium > Chryseobacterium sp. HMWF035. Next base: position 120,541 of record NZ_QEHP01000055.1, read on the forward strand.
TTAATCGTTAATAATTTTGAATGAACAAGTCATTCTCCTCTTTTCTAATATTTGTTTATTGGTTAAATTTTTATCTATGCCATTGGAAGCTTAATCGTAAATGTACTTCCTTTTCCTTTTTGTGAATCTACAATAATCTGTCCTTTATGGAGTTCCACAATCTTTTTAACATAGGAAAGTCCTAAACCCTGTCCTTTCACATTATGAATATTTCCTGTTTCTTCCCTGAAGAATTTTTCGAAAATTTTCGTTTTATTCTGGGTTTCCATTCCCATTCCTTTATCTGAAACTTCAATTACATAAAAATGCCCTTCATTTATTGTTTTAATAGAGATTTCAGGCGTTTCCGGCGAATATTTATTGGCATTGTCCAAAAGGTTTACCAGCATATTCGAGATGTGGAATTCATCAATTTTAAAATTATAATTCGTTGCATTAAATTCCTCTCTCAGCGTACCGTTTCTCTGCTTTACAATAAGGCTGAAAGATTCTGCCGTTCTTCTGATGAGTTCTCTTACATTGGTTTCTTTCAGGAATAATTTTACCTCATTACGCTCAAGTTTAGACATATTAAGAACGTTTTCCACCTGCTTTTTCATCCTCAGATTTTCCTGCTTAATCAGTTCCGAATAGTATTTTACCTTTTCCGGATTGGTTGCAATCTTATCATTTGCCAAAGAATCTGTTGCCACAGAAATTGTTGCCAGAGGAGTTTTAAACTCATGAGACATATTGTTGATGAAATCCGTTTTCACTTCCGCCAGTTTTTTCTGCCTCATCATATAATTAATGGAAATAATATAAATTCCCAAAATGGTAAGAAGCGAAAGAAAAGTTCCCAAAAGCATCGGCCAGTTGTTCATGGCTAAAGAATAATCTTTCTTTGGAAATACCAGAGCGAGACTGTAAAGTGTTCTTTCTTTCTGATCCGTAAAAAGCGGATAACTATATGTATTGTTATCTTTTTTCTCCTTATAATCTTTATTGAAAACTTTGGTGAGATTATTATTCTTATCAATAATTCCGTAACCAAATTTCGCGCTGATCCCTCTGATTTTTAATTCTTTAGTAATAACAGAGTCTAGAATTTTTGCATCAACTCTTTTGCTGATCGGTAAATTATTTCCTATAATCTTCGCATATTCTTTCATCGCGTAATCTCCATTCTCCAGATCCTGATTAATGTCTGCGGTAAGAATTTCACGATTGGTCGTATCTCTTTTTATTTTATATGCCGCTTCGTCAGAATATAATTTTGTAAGCTTGATGGAGTCTCCCTGTTTGGAAATCGGAAGCTGACTTTTTTCAATAATATTTTTAGAGTAAATGATCTGTCTCTGCGTTCCGGAATCTTCTACCTGCTGAATCGTCGTTAACGTAGGCTGATCGCTGTTTGCTAAAATATTGTTTCTGAAATCCTTATTGTCAATATTTAAATATTTATCTACTTCAATTTCTTCCATGTTTTTGGAAGTACTTTCCAATGCGGAATACACTTTATTGGAAAACTCCTGTTCCAGTGCACCGTAATAATTTTTCAGCCAATAAAACTGGAGCGTAACAAAGACAATCAGTGAAATCGTCATAAACACCGAAATTATTGGGATGAACTTATTATTCATTTACTTTATTTTAATCGTTTTTGAAATAATGAGTGTTAAAATTAATTATTTTATGACTTGATAAACAAAAAACGCGCCATAAAATTGTGTAATTTTTCTTAAAAAGGTGTTATTTAACATTTTTTTATAAATTTTAACTTAGTTGTACAACAAAAGTCATTGCAAAAAAAATGGAAAGTAAAAATTTACTCTCCATTTTTTTTATTGCTAAAGTATTTCCTCGTCCTGAAAATACTGAATAATTGCTTTCTTCATCAAAAGCTGCTGCTCATTCGGTTTCAGTTCCGGAAGATCTTCCAGCTTATCGAAGTGAGGATATCCATCGTCGTCGTAATGCGAAAATTTATAATATCCGAAAGGCTCCAGTAATCTGCACACTGCAATGTGGATTAAATTCACCTTATCATCTTTTGTATATTTTTGCTGTCCGCTTCCCAGTTCCTGAAGTCCGATCAGAAAAAGGTAGGTTTCTATCGGAGCATTTTTTTCCGTATCGAAATTTTCAATGAAAAATTGCTCTACTTTTTGCCATAGTTCCGCTTCGTTCATCATAATGTATCAATCAATTCTCCGTGTTATTATTTTTGTCCTGCTCTTCAGATCTTGCCGCATCCTTTTTTCTTGCGAGATCCAGAAGCTGTTCGAATTTTTCATTCTTCCTTTCGCGGAGGTATTCCTGTTTTTCAATTCTGTTGATTCTGTTTTTCTGAAAAAGGTAATACACCACTGCAAGACCAAAGAAAATAATCAGGAGTGTCATAAAATCGGTTTAATATTTATTTTCTAATTTCATCAGGAAAGCATATTCCAAAGCATCTTCTTTCAGAGATTCAAATCTTCCGCTCGCTCCGCCGTGTCCTGCGCTCATGTCTGTTTTGAAAATCAGGATATTGTCATCCGTTTTCAGCTCTCTCAGTTTTGCCGTCCATTTTGCAGGCTCCCAATATTGTACCTGCGAATCGTGCAATCCGGTGGTAATCAAAAGATTTGGGTAATCTTTAGCTTCTACATTATCATACGGCGAATATTCTTTCATATAATGATAATATTCTTCATCATTCGGATTTCCCCATTCGTCGTATTCTCCTGTTGTTAAAGGGATGGTTTCGTCCAGCATGGTCGTTACAACGTCCACAAAAGGAACCTGTGCTACAATTCCGTTAAACAGGGAAGGTTCATAATTCATTACTGCTCCCACCAATAGTCCTCCTGCGCTTCCGCCCATGGCGTACAAGTGCTTTGAAGAAGTATAATTTTCTTTAATTAAAAATTTTCCGGCATCAATAAAATCGAAGAATGTATTTTTCTTGAACAGCATTTTTCCGTCTTCATACCATTCTCTTCCCAGATATTCTCCGCCTCGGATGTGGGCAATCGCATAAATAAAACCTCTGTCTAATATAGAAAGTCTCACGTTCGAAAAACTTGCATCAACGGTATGTCCGTAACTTCCATAACCATATAAAAGTAAAGGCGTATCCGCAGATTTTGGGGTGTCTTTATGGTAAACCAGAGAAATAGGAACTTTCGCTTCTCCGTCTCTGGAATCTGCCCAGATTCTTTCGGAAATATAATTTTCGGCAAAGAATTTTCCGCCCAAAACTTCCTGCTGTTTCAGAAGCTTTGTGGTTTTTTCCTTCATATTATATTCGTAGGTGGAACTTGGCTGTGTAAGAGAAGTGTAGCCGTAACGAAGAACTTCCGTATCAAATTCCAGATTTACTCCGATGTAAGCGGTATATGTAGGATCTGAAAAAGGCAGATAATGCGATTCCTGCGTTTTTTCGTCAATGATCTTAATCTGTAACAGACCTTGTTCTCTTTCCTCAAGAACCAGATAGTTTTTAAAGATCTCAAAACCCTCCAGCAGAACTTCCGGACGATGCGGAATGACATCCACCCAGTTTTCCATTCCGCAGTTATTAATCTTTGTCTTTACAATTTTAAAATTAAAAGTATCGTCTGCGTTGGTAATGATGTAGAATTCATCTTCGTAATGTTCAACCGAATATTCCAGATCATCTATTCTGGGCTGAATAATCGTCCAGTCTGTGAAAACATCATCCGAAGGAATAAATCTGTGCTCATCCGAAATGGTACTCGAACTGGCAATGAAAATATATTCCAGAGATTTGGTTTTGAAAACATTAACGTCGAATGTATCATCTTTTTCGTGGAAAATCAGCACATCATTCGAAGAATCTGTTCCCAGTTTATGTCTGTACACCTGAAAAGCTCTTAAGCTTTCATCTTTTCTGATGTAGAAAATATGTTCGTTATCATTTGCCCAGACTGCTTTTCCTGTGGTGTTTTCAATTTCATCAGCAAGAGTGTCTCCTGTCTGTAAATTTTTGAATTTAATGGTGTAGATTCTTCGGCTCACATTATCCGTTGAAAATGAAGCCAATTGGTTATCCGGAGAAACAGCAACGCTTCCGACTTCAAAATAACTTTCACCTTCTGCCAAAATATTAACGTCCAGAATAATTTCTTCTTCGTTTTCGAGACTTTGGTATTTTCTGCAGAAAATAGGATATTCTTTTCCCTCTTCATAACGAACGATATACCAGTATTCATTAAAGAAATAAGGTAAAGATTCGTCATCTTTTTTATAACGGGCTTTCATTTCCTCAAAAAGTTCCTCCTGAAAAGGTTCTGTATCTTTCATGATGAAATCTGCATACGCATTTTCTTCTTCGAGATATTTTATTACTTCCGGATTTTCTCTTTCGTTGAGCCAGAAGTAGGGGTCTAACCTTTTATCACCGTGTGTTTCAAGTATTTTTTCTATTTTTTTTGCCTTTGGAGCTTTCATTTAATGTTAATTCTTGTTCAAATTTAGTTAAAAAAAAACCATCTTTCCGGTAAGAAAAGACGGTTGCTTTATATTTTATATTAAAAACTTATTTATGTAGTGCTTTAATATACTTTTCCAATGCCATGGTCATGGACGGAGTTTCCTTTGTAGGAGCCATTAAATCTACTGTTAGTCCTGCTTCTTCTGCTGCTGCTGAAGTAGTTGCGCCAAAAACGCCGATTTTTGTTTCTTCCTGCTTGAAATCCGGAAAATTCTGCTGTAAAGACTTTATTCCCTGCGGACTGAAGAAGATCAGCATATCATAATCTTTTACATTAATGTCTGTAAGATCGCTGCAAACCGTTCTGTACATGATGGCTCTTTTCCAGTCTACATTAGAAGCCTCCATTGTTTTGGTAATATCCGGGCTTAAAACATCTGATGAAGGCAAAAGATATTTTTCGCTCGGGAATTTTTTAAACAGTGGAAGAAGATCCGAGAAATTCTTTTCCCCGAAGCTGATCTTTCTTTTTCTGTATACAATATGCTTTTGAAGATAGTTCGCAATGGCTTCCGACTGACAGATGTATCTCATCGTATCAGGAACCGAAAAACGAAGCTCTTCAGCTAATCTGAAATAATGGTCGATCGCGTTTTTACTCGTGAAAATAATTCCGGTATATTGCGTAAGATCGATCTTTTGTGTTCTAAGCTCTTTATTGTCAACTCCTTCGACGTGGATGAAAGGGCGGAAATCAATCTTTATCTTTTCCTTCTTTGCAATTTCCAGGTACGGAGACGACTCACTTGGCGCTGGTTGAGAAACCAATATAGACTTTATTCTCATCATTGACAGTTATTAAAAAAACAATAGTTTCCAAAGCAACAAAACGGGTGCAATTTGGAGCGTGCAAATATACAAAAATTTATAATACCATTTCTCGGGTAAAATGTTGTTCTTATGAAATAAATAGAAAAACACCTTGAAAATGAATACAAAAGAGAAAAAGAAAATGTAATATAAAAACATTTTATTTCTGTCGATCGGGAAATAATAGTGGGTTACACATAAAATTATTAACAAAAAAGACAGGATAAAATAAAATTTTGTAGAGGTAAAATAAAAAACAGTCCATTTTTTTCCGTCACCAATGCTTTGGAAAAATAAAAATCCTAAAGTTGATTTTACTGCATAAAAAAGAATGACCGCAATTAAGCAAAACCCGAATTTATTAAGCTGATATCCCAAAACCTGAAGATCGGCAACATATTTGGGAACAACAGGAATATACTGCGAGATTAAAACCGAAAGCGTAAGTGTAATAACGCAGGAGGTGATTACCCAGCTCGGAAGGTTGTTACTGGCATCAAAATATTTTTGAAGCAGAAAGTCTTTCAGGTTGGCTTCTCTTTCTACGACGTTCATCATAAAAAGGTATAAAAAGATACAGCCCAGCAATATAAAGATTACCCAATCGTTATTTTCAGGTATTCTTACATGATTTATAAATGTTTGTGATAACGGCAACGGAATTTTTTTGCAAAATTATAGATTATTTTGTATAAAATAAAAAGGTTAAATAAACTATCTTTGCAAACTGAAATGAAAAAACTGGTCATAATTCCGACTTACAACGAAAAGGAAAATATTGAAAATATTATTTCCGCAGTTTTTGCATTGGAAGATGACTTTCATATTTTGGTAGTGGATGACTCGTCTCCTGATGGAACGGCGGATCTGGTGAAGGATTTACAGAAAAAATTCCCGCACTATCTTCATCTTTCGGTACGAAAGGTAAAAGATGGTTTGGGAAAAGCATACATTCACGGTTTTAAATGGGCAATCGAAAACAAGTATGACTATATTTTCGAAATGGATGCCGATTTTTCGCACAACCCGAATGATCTTCCTAAACTGTATGAAGCTTGTTTAAACGCAGATATGGCAATCGGTTCCAGGTATTCCAAAGGAGTAAATGTGGTAAACTGGCCAATGGGACGTGTTTTGCTGTCTTATTTCGCTTCAAAATATGTGCGGTTTGTTTTAGGACTTCCGATTCATGATACCACGGCAGGTTTTGTCTGCTTTTCAAGAAAGGTTCTGGAAGAAATTGGTTTGGATAACGTAAAATTAAAAGGATATGGATTTCAGATCGAAATGAAATTCAGAGCTTTTAAAAAAGGATTCAGAATTGTAGAAGTTCCTATTATTTTTACAAACAGAATTCTAGGAGAAAGCAAAATGAATGGCGGCATCATTCATGAAGCGGTTTTTGGAGTTTTAAATTTAAAATGGAAATCAATCATCAACAGATTATGAAAAAGCTGATCTTCATTTTCGTTCTGATGTGTCTGTTTTCATGCGGAGACTACATCGATAAGCCTAAAAATCTGATCCCGAAAGATCAGATGGCAGAAATTATGGCTGATCTTTCCATTAACGATCAGGCAACTTTCATGTATCCAAACACGAATCTGGAGGCAGGAACAAGATATATTCTGAAAACGCACAATGTAAAATCTCAGGATTTTGTGGAAAGCTTCAAATATTATGTAGTAAAGGAACAGATGAGCGGTATCGCAGATGATGCCCAGAAAATAATATTAGAGAAAGATCCGAAAGCGGATCAGTATGTAAAGGATAAAAAAAATAAAACAGGAAATCTTCAGAATCCTCCTGCTTTATCGAGATAATTTAAGATGCAAAAGTTTTTTAATATAGAAAAAACCTCTGAGGGGAAGGCGAGAGCCGGAGAACTTACCACAGATCACGGGACAATTCAGACGCCTATTTTTATGCCTGTAGGAACCGTTGCAAGTGTAAAAACAGTTCATCAGAGAGAATTAAAAGAAGATATCAAAGCCCAGATTATTCTGGGGAATACCTATCATTTATACCTTCGTCCGGGAATGGAAGTCATGCAGGAAGCAGGAGGTTTGCATAAATTCATGAACTGGGATCTGCCGATTCTTACGGATTCGGGAGGCTTTCAGGTATTTTCACTGGCAAGCAGCAGAAAAATGTCTGAAGAAGGAGCCCGATTCAAATCTCATATCGACGGAAGTTACCATATGTTTTCTCCGGAAAAATCCATGGAGATCCAGAGACAGATCGGAGCCGATATTTTTATGGCTTTTGATGAATGTGTGGCGTATCCATGCGAATACAATCAGGCAAAAACTTCAATGGAACTTACACACCGTTGGTTAAAAAGATGTATTGAATGGACGGAAAACAATCCTGAGTTGTACGGCCACAAGCAAAGACTTTTCCCCATTGTTCAGGGATCTACTTTTTCAGATTTAAGAAAAATTTCCGCAGAAGTCATTGCGGAAGCCGGAGCTGAAGGAAACGCAATCGGCGGTCTTTCCGTAGGCGAACCTGAAGAGGAAATGTACAGAATTACGGATGAGGTTACCGATATTCTGCCAAAAGAAAAACCGAGATATTTAATGGGAGTGGGAACTCCGTGGAATATCCTGGAATCCATCGGTTTGGGAATCGATATGATGGACTGTGTGATGCCGACAAGAAATGCCAGAAACGCAATGCTTTTCACATGGAAAGGGGTAATGAATATGAAAAACGAAAAGTGGAAGAAAGATTTTTCGCCTCTGGACGAATTTGGAACAAGTTTCGTAGACAGAGAATATTCTAAAGCGTATGTAAGACATTTGTTTGTTTCTAAAGAATATCTGGCAAAACAGATTGCTTCCATTCATAATTTAGCCTTTTATCTGGATCTGGTAAAAGTGGCAAGAGAACATATTATGGCAGGAGATTTCTATCAGTGGAAAAATTCGGTGGTTCCAATTCTTCGTCAGAGATTATAATTAAAAATAAAAACGCAGTAAAATGCTTAAAATAATAGACCGATATATCGTTAGAAAATACCTTGGAACATTCAGTTTCATGCTGATATTGCTGTCTATTGTTGTTTTGGTGATCGATGTTCAGCAGAAAATTCCAAGAATCGAAAATGCAACGGCATTAGACCCAAAACTTAACGTTACCTATTTCCTGATTCACTTTTATCCTTTCTGGATCGTGAATCTGGTGATGACGTTTCTTTCTATTCTCGTCTTTATTTCGGTAATTTATTTTACCTCAAGAATGGCAAACAATACCGAGATTGTTGCCGTTATCAGTAGTGGAGCGAGCTTTCACAGGTTTGCAAGACCTTATTTGCTTACGTCGTTGTTTATTGCTGTTTTATCGTTGGGAATCAATCACTTTCTGCTTCCGTGGGCGAATATTCAGAAAAACCAGCTTGAAGCCTATACTTATAATGCAACCAATAAAGAGAAAGTTTTAGGAACGGCTCCGGTTTCTGCGCAATTAAGCAAAACCGAATATATCTTTATCAATTCCTGGAACAAAAGAGACAAAAGAGGTTCAGGATTCGTCTATCAGAAGTTTGATAAGGACAGAAGAATGACGTACGAATTAAAGGCTTCTGATGTTTCGTGGGATAAAGATAAAAAAGAATTTGTCCTGAATTCCTATACGGAAAAAACCATCAATAAAGACGATACAGAGAAATTATCCAGCGGTTTCGATCTGAAGAAAAAATACGGTCATGATCCGGAAGAACTTTTCCCGAATGAACTTTTAGGGCAGAATAAAACAACACCGGAACTGATAAAATTTATTAAAAGAGAAATCGAAAAGGGAAACAGCAACTTAAATGCGCACTTAAATGAGCTTCATCAGAGAACCTCAATGCCTTTTTCTATTGTTATTCTTACCTTTTTAGCACTGTCGCTTTCTTCACAGAAAAAACGAGGCGGATTGGGGATTAACTTAGCTTTAGGGATTTCTTTAGCCTTTGTTTTCGTATTTTCCTTTGAAGCTTTAAAAGTGGTTTCGGAAAATAAAAGTATTTCGCCGGCTTTGGCGATGTGGCTTCCCAATATGATCTTTTTACCGCTTGCTGCTTTTCTTTACATTAAAAGAGCCAATCAGTAAAGTAATTTTACCTCTTTGTGATAGAAAGACTGTAGTCCGTCATTTTCAAGATCAATCCAGAGTTCACCTTTTTCGTCAGCCTTTTTGATGATGCCATTTTGGCGTGTTTTTTCAATTTCGAAAACAGATATTTCGTCTTTGCGGAACAGGTTTGCATTGAAAAGCTTGAGGATTTCCTCTTCCGAAGGAATATTTTTCAGTTTTTCGGTTAAAAAATCATGAAGTTCCAACGTAAAATCATTCAGGTTAAAATTTCTTCCGGTCTGCGTTAAAAGCGATCCTGCATTGGAAATTTCAAATTTTTCCTGCAAAATATTGAATCCGGCTCCGATGAGGAAATAATTATTCTGGTTGTTTTTTTTCTTTTCAATAAGAATTCCGACGATTTTTTTATTTTTAAGAATCATATCATTCGGCCATTTTATCTTCACGTCACAGTCAGTCAAATTGGCAAGGAAATCCCGTATTGCAATTGCGGTATAATAATTGAACATAAAATCCGAGACTGTAAAGTTTTCAGCCTTTACAGCAAGAGTATACGCCAAATTTTTTTCAGCCGTTGAAGACCATGTATTTCCGTACTGTCCGCGACCTTTCGTCTGATTGAATGTATGAACTGCAATAAAATCTGAATCTCCGTAAAGTAAAAACTTAGATATTTCGTCATTAGTAGAAGAACATTCTTTCAGATAAAACAGTGCACTCATTTAAGAAAACTTTAAGACTTTAAAAGGCTAAAAATAAGGCTAAAGTAAAAGAAAAACAATAAATTTGCAGATTATAGTATTTTTTAATGAATAAAACAGTAGAAAAACAAGCGCTAATAGATAAAATTGTAGAGGCTATCCAGGATGTAAAAGGTGAAGATATCATGATCTTTGATCTTTCCAATATCGAAAATTCAGTAGCAGAAACGTTCATCATTTGCAGCGGAAACTCAAATACACAGGTTTCGGCGTTAGCGGGAAGTGTAGAGAAAAAAGTAAGAAACGACCTTAAAGACAGACCGTGGCACGTAGAAGGTACCGAAAACTCTATGTGGGTTTTGGTAGATTACGTTTCCGTAGTAGTCCACATTTTCCAGAAAGAAGTAAGAGAATATTATGATATTGAAGAACTTTGGGGAGATGCTGTGATTACGAAAATCGAAAATTAATTATTAAATTTTAAAAAGTATAAATGAACAATAAAGGATTTAACTGGTTTTTTCCTATCATGATTGTAGCACTTGTGCTGTTCTTTGTAGCCAATTCTATGGGCGACAGCAGTGGTAAGACAATCGATGAAGACGGTTTCTTCAGAGAAATGCAGGCAGGAAAAATCCAGAGAGTTTTAATTGACAAACAGGCTCAGAAAGCTGATGTATTTTTAACGCAGGCTGCCAAAACAGCTACCGTAAAAAAAGACGATAAATCTAATCCTTTTTCGGGGCTTATGATGGCTCCAAAGGCAGATTACTCGCTTAAATATGGAGATCTTAGACTTTTTCTTGAAAAATTTGATGCCATCAGAATGCAAAATCCGGCAATAAAAACGTCTAAAGATTATGCGGAAGGCGAAAGTCCGTTAACGAGCTTTTTAATTCAGGCATTAATCTGGATTGCGATTTTAGGAATTTTCTATTTCCTTCTTTTCAGAAAAATGGGAAGCGGAGGCGGACCCGGCGGACAAATTTTCTCCATCGGAAAGTCTAAAGCAAAACTTTTTGACGAAAAAGAAAGAATTCAGGTAACATTTAAAGATGTTGCAGGTCTTGAAGGTGCTAAAGAAGAGGTTCAGGAAGTGGTGGATTTCCTTAAAAACTCAGAAAAATATACCAAACTGGGAGGTAAAATTCCGAAAGGAGTTCTTTTGGTAGGTCCTCCGGGAACCGGTAAAACATTATTGGCAAAAGCAGTAGCCGGAGAGGCGAAAGTTCCTTTCTTCTCGCTTTCAGGTTCAGATTTTGTGGAAATGTTTGTTGGGGTAGGAGCTTCAAGAGTAAGAGACCTTTTTGCTCAGGCTAAAGCAAAATCTCCTGCGATTATCTTTATTGATGAGATCGACGCAATTGGACGTGCAAGAGGAAAAAATAATTTCTCAGGCGGAAATGACGAAAGAGAAAACACACTGAACCAGCTGCTAACTGAAATGGATGGTTTCGGAACCGATACGAACGTTATCGTAATGGCTGCAACCAACAGAGCAGATATTCTGGATAAAGCTTTAATGAGAGCCGGACGTTTTGACCGTTCCATTTATGTAGACCTTCCGGAATTGCACGAAAGAAGACAGATATTTGATGTTCATTTAAAGAAAATCAAACTTGATGATAATGTAGACAGAGAATTTTTGGCAAAACAAACGCCGGGATTCAGTGGAGCAGATATTGCGAATGTTTGTAATGAAGCAGCGTTAATTGCCGCAAGAAATAACCATACTTCGGTAACGAAACAGGATTTCCTTGATGCAGTAGATAGAATCATCGGTGGTCTTGAAAAGAAAAACAAAGCCATTAAACCTTCTGAAAAAAGAAGAGTTGCTTATCACGAAGCGGGACACGCTACGATTTCATGGTTGGTAGAACACGCTTCACCGCTATTGAAAGTAACGATTGTTCCGAGAGGACGTTCTTTGGGTGCAGCTTGGTATCTTCCGGAAGAAAGACAGTTGACGACTACAGAGCAAATGCTGGACGAAATGTGTGCAACATTGGGAGGTAGAGCAGCAGAGCAGGTAATATTCAATAATATTTCCACAGGAGCGCTTTCTGATCTTGAAAGTGTAACCAAAAGAGCTCAGGCAATGGTAACCATCTACGGTTTGAGTCCGAATATCGGGAATATCTCTTACTATGACAGTTCAGGGCAGTCTGAATATTCTTTCGGGAAACCTTATTCTGAAGAAACAGCGAAGAAAATTGATATTGAGATCAAAGGAATTATCGAAAATCAGTATGACAGAGCAGTTCAGATTTTAACTGAAAATAAAGACAAGCTTGATGCTTTGGCAAGTAAGCTGTTAGAAAAAGAAGTAATCTTCCGTGAAGATCTTGAAGAAATTTTCGGAAAAAGAGCATGGGATCCCGAATTAACAGAGAAACCTGTTACCAATACGATTCCGGATGACAAAGAACCGCAAGAAGAGATTCTTATCAAAGAAAAAGAAGGAGACAGCGAAATTCAGGCTCCTGAAAGCCCTACACAGCTTTAAAATTTCGTAGAATTTAAATAGCACAAAACCTGACAGTTCCAAAATTGTCGGGTTTTTTTATATTTCTCGGTATGTTTTTGGATTTCTATATGATTAATTTATATTTTTGTATAAAGTTGACTAAAAATAGATCAAATTGAATTTATTTAAGAAGATTGTAAGCAAACTTACCAACCAGTCTGAGCAGGAAGAAAAGCAGAGTCTGGAAAAGTTAGGAGATTCCCTGAAAAATGCGGATCTCGACTATAAGTTTGCCCAACTGTTTACGCATTCCGGAGGTTTTTTTAACTACTGTGCTGATGAAGCGGAGGCGTTACAGACTTTGAACCAGATTATTAAAATTGAAGGAATTCACAATATATTCTGTTGGGATAAAGACCTTCAGAATTTCCTTAATGTGGTGAAAACGCCGTATACTTCTGAACTTCAGAGCAATAATGATGCAAGTTTCATTACCTGCGAATATCTTATTGCGTACGACGGAAGAATTATGCTTTCTCACAATAATATCCTTCATTATCATTCTTCCAGACTGCCGGATAAAATTATCATTATGGCGAATATTTCACAGATTGTGAACAACCTGAATGATGCCATGGGAAAAATCAAGAGAAACGGGAATATTAAAAATCTTACTTCCATCAGCGGCGGACAGTCGAAAATGGATACTTCTTCCCATACCAACACAAAACTGTTTTTATTGTTGCTTGAAGATTAAGCATCAGATTTAAAATTTTAACATCTTGGACAAAAATCTCATTCAAAGAACCTTATCAGGAATTGTTTACGTAGCAGTTATTATTCTTTGTACCACTCCGCTTGGAGCTCATTTAATCAACAGTATTTCGCCGGATCTTGTGAAGCAGCAGTATCTGTATTACGGATTAATCACTCTTTTAATGGGAGTCGGTTCTTGGGAATGTTTTAAAATCATGAAATTCGGGAAAGGCTATGAACAGTTTGTTGTTTTTCCTTTGGTGATTTTTATTTTTTATGTCTTCTCGAAAAGGTATTTCAATTTTGATTTCTTTTTCGATTTCAGACTGAGTGAAATCCTTGCAATGGTTCTTATTGTGATTGCTGCCGTTACGTTATTTAAATTCCCGAACGAATTATATTTTGACAGCGGAAAGCTTATTTTCACCGTAATTTATGTCGCACTGCCTTTCAGCTTTGCTTTGGGACTTCCTAAATTTACAAGCTATGACGACAGTTTTTCTTTAGAAGTTCTGTTTCTGTTCATCCTGATCTGGAGCAGCGATACCTTTGCTTATTTAACCGGAAAATTCTTCGGAAAACATAAAATGGCGCCTAAAATTTCTCCTAAAAAAACATGGGAAGGTTATATTGGCGGTGTTGTTCTTACTTTAATCCTTTCTTACTTTGTAGAACATTATCATCCGGATCTTCGCGGAAACTGGATGGTGGTAGGTTTTCTGGTTGCTGCCTTCGCGCCGATCGGGGATTTGGTGGAAAGCCAACTGAAAAGAAATTTCGCCGTGAAAGACAGCGGAAACATCATTCCGGGACATGGAGGTGTATTAGACAGGCTGGATAGTTTCATTATTTGTGTTCCTGTCGTATATTTGTACTTTATTTTAGAAAAATTTATTTAATCTCATGAAATTACACAGAGAATCAAAAGGAACCATTACCGTTGCCACCATTCTGTTCATCATTTTGGGCGCATTGGCGATTTATTTTCTTGAAATGTGGTCGTTGGTGATCATTCTGCCATTACTGGTAATCTACAGTTTAGTATTTTGGTTCTTCAGAGTTCCGAATCGTGAAATTCTCGATCACAAAGAAAATGTGATTGCTCCGGTAGACGGAAAAGTGGTAATGATTAAAGAAGTTGAAGAGGATGAATTTATCAAAGGGAAAGCGATTCAGGTTTCTATTTTTATGTCTCCGCTGAATGTTCATATCTGCCGATATCCGGTTTCAGGAAATGTAATTTATAAAAAATACCATCCGGGAAAATATCTTGTAGCTTGGCACGAAAAGTCTTCTACGGAAAACGAAAGAACAACCGTTGCAGTGGAAAGTTTAACGAATCATAAAGTGGTTTTCAGACAGATTGCGGGATATGTTGCGAGAAGAATCGTTTTCTACTGTAATGAAGGCGATACTGCAAAAGCGGGACATGAGTTCGGATTTATTAAGTTCGGCTCCAGAATGGACGTTTTTCTACCTTTAGATACGGAAATTGTCTGTAAGATCGGGGACATTACCAAAGGAGGTTTGGATGTGATCGCGAGAATGAAGGAAGAATAAAAATTAATACAAAATTATAAAGATACAGAGAGAGGTTTTTTAGCCTCTCTTTTTGTTTTTCAAAAATCAACATCTAAAGGGATTTCTAAATTTTTTTGAAGTTTAAAATTAAAAAAAGTTTCAATTATTTTAACCTATCAAAAATGATAGGTATTGTTAGAGATTTAAATATGCTATAATTTTGCTTCGTAGTAAGAGTAAGACAATCAATGGGATAATGGATTTGGTATGTTTTGCGTGCCCAGTTTTTAATTCCATCACAAGTTATATTTATACAATCGGCTGTAAATATTTCTGATAATTTAATAACCCTAACTTAAAACACTACGAAATGAGAAATATTTATATTTTTTACCTAATCGGGCTAAGTTGCTCATCTTTTGCTCAGGTTGGAATACATACCTCCTCTCCTCAGGCAAGCCTTGATATTAGAGGAAAGAATGATACAGGGACTTTAGGAGTCGCAGTTCCCGGAGTTGTAGATGCTGCAGACGGGATTCTTGTTCCAAGAGTTACAGCACTAAATGTAAACGGAACTGTGAATGGGCAGTTAGTATATTTAATAGCCAATTCCGGCTCTTATAATAAAGGATTTTACTATTGGGATGGAATTTCTTCATGGGTCGGTTTGGGTGGAAGCGGGACTGCAGGAGATTTAACAAACGATGCATTCATCAACGACAATACCAACCAGATGGTGAAACTTGCAACCCAATCTGATGGATCGACTGCAAGACCTGCCAATAAAGCATTTGTTATAAAAGATAACGGAAATCTGGGGATTGGAACTGAGACTCCGAATACATCAGCATTATTAGATTTAACAGCCTCAGATAAAGGTATTTTAATTCCCAGAGTTGCTCTTACAAGTAGCACAGATATTGTTACCATCCCTAATCCATTAACCAGTATGTTAGTCTATAATAACGGATCAGCAGCTTTGACTTATAAAGGATTTGTTTTTTGGAATGGAACCGAATGGAGAACAATTAATAATCAATCTACAAAAGCACCCACTGTTACTTCTTTAATCTGTAATTCTGCCACGATATCTCCGGGAAATTATACAAGTGGTACTGCTTATAGCGGGATTTTAAAAATCCCGTATACAGATGGGAATGGCGGTCTTTATCAGGAAGGAACTACGGTTACCGTAAATGGATTAAATATAAAACTGCTTCCGGGAGAGCTTGCAACAGGCAGTGGGCAGCTTTCTTTTTCAGTCTGGGGAACGCCTACGGTTAGCTCTCCTACAGTAATTACTTTTCCTGTACAGGGAAGTTCCGGTAATGGTTTAGTGTCGTTTCTTACCAATGGTCAAAATTGTAGTGCTTCAGTAGGCGATCAGGTTGCCGCTGAATCCAGTCAGTCGATCACTTTGGGACCTTTGTTTTCAACAAATGATCCGATTGCAGGATATCACAAATACATTACTTCACCCGATGGAAAATTTTCGGTTAGAATGTTTGTAGAGCCTGATGTTTTTATACCTAGTATAAGATTACAAATAAGAAGTAATGTTGGAACTCCGCATATAGTATGGAATGGTTCAACCCAGCGCTACAGCGGACCAGCATCAGTTGCTTACAATGATAATGTATTTACTGCCCAAGGAATATGGAACGGAGGGAATGGGCAAAGTTTTTCAGGACCTTTTACGGCTGATGCAACTGCCGCTTGGGGGCTTGCAAACTTTTATGATAGCAGTTTACCTGAATATAGAACATATGTTTGGTCTACACTAGATAACGCCAAAATCGTTTATGTGTTAACCTGTTTCTTTACCAATGATAATAATGTAAATTATTTAAATCCCACAAGTTGCCCAAATGGTACTTGTCTTAGTACAAAAGGATATCTAAAAATAGAACAGATTAGTTCTCCTTAGAGATTATTTTAAAATAAAAACATAAATTTTGAAAAAAAATGAGCTCTTAAAGATTGTTTTAAGAGCTTTTTTATTTTTATGCTTAATAAAATGTAAAAGTTTATCTGGTATTTTCGTTTTGTTGCTCTAATATAAAACTTCCCCAATGATCCACAGCTTCTAATATCGGAATAAGGGTTTTACCCAGATCCGTTAAACTGTAAATAACTTTTAACGGAGGTTTTCGTCCGTAAGATTTTCTGGAAATAAGATTATCGTCTCGTAACTGTTTTAAATATAAGCTTAATGACATATCGGTAATAAAAGACATCTCATTTTTTAGTTCAGTATAGCGTTTTTCACCATCTTTTAAATGGTATAAAATCATAGCCTTCCATTTACCTCCCACCAGATCCATTGCTAGACTTATCGTGGAAGGATAGACTTTACCATTTATTTCAATGCTTTTGCTCATTATTCGCGGTCAGTATAAAGTCAGGTAAATGCTTCAAACGTATTCCGAAGAAAAAATTATGAAGAATACTGACAAATTAATCTAAAATCCTGTTTGTATTCTGTTCTGTAAAATTGATATTCTTACATTAAAGACTCAATGAGTATGTTAAAATACGATTGTAGTTTTAACAATATATGGATGTAAGTTGTGATGATTATTCAATGGTAATATTTTACATTAACATTATAAATATATCAGCGTTAATCTTGTTTTCTAAATTTTTTTGTAAAAGTAAATACAAATAGAAACTAAAAAGTAAAAATAAATATCGTATTGATGTATAAGTTTATTTTATTGTTTAATGTATTGATTAGTAGTGTTTTTTAAGTGTATGTTTTTTGTTATAACAGCATTTTAATTCTGCATTTTTTACTAATTAGCTTATTTTATCCGGCTGAAAAAAGTTCAATTTTTTGAGATAATTTTAAAACTGTTATTTTTGCTTTAATTATTTTTTTAGATATAATTTTTAAAGCTTATTGAAACTTTACTCGAAAAACTGTAATGAAAAGAAAGGTGATTCTCCTTATTGTTATATCATTAATATATATTGTTGCCCAAGTAAGTATTAATACTTTTAATTCGAAAAACAAAAACGATGTCAGTTTTAAAAAGGATTCTGATCGAAATATCACAGACAACAGCAGTTGGTAGATGGGCAGAACTTGCATCGGGAGCCGATAAATTTACTCGTAATGATCTGTAGAAAATCATTTGTAAACCAAAGAGGATTGCAGATAAGTTATTGATTCAAAACAGCAGAATAAATACTTTCATCAGTCATACTGATAGATATTTTTAAGAACTCCATTTCACGATATTTATGATTAAGTTTTCTGTTTATTTAATAAGGTATAGAGACACTTATAATTATGAATTATAATAATGAAATGCTGTATAAAAAACGTAAGGTATTCATCAGACAGTATTTGTGGATTAAATTGTTCTTAGATTTAGTAATTATATTGATAAAAATATTAGATTATTATTTCTACGGCATTATTACCAGATACAATACGATACTTGCCGTGGTAAGTTTTTTATCATCTTTAATTTTATTGTGGAAAATAGATTTTTTAGATAATTTTAAATTTAAGCATCTCGTAAATTTTAATAATTGTGTTCAGTTATTATTAATTGTGTACAATTCGGTATCTAAATTTCCGGATTTCCCGATTACTCTAATTTATTTAATATTATTCCCTATATCTTTTTCTTATGTAAATAATTTTAAACAAACTTTTCTTTATTCCGCATTTTTTTTCGTTATATTTTTATTCGTTTACAGCGGTTTCGAGTGGAACAGTTTTCCCAGCTGGAAAAGTAAAGATGTTAATACCGTCTTTTTCCTGTGGATCTACAATTTATTTTCCCTATACTTTCACTTCTTCTTTTTCCTTTTTTTGTTAACGTTTCATATATATTATGCCATAGAATTTAAAAGCGTAAGAATACAGAACAACTTTGAACAGAAAAATGAAACCGTAGAGCCAGAACCCTCATTGCTATCCGACACCGAAATAAAAGAAGATAAATTGATGATTTTATACAGACGAATCATCGAGTATACCGAAAAGAATAAATTTTATCTTAATTCTAATGCCAGTATTTATGATTTAACCCAATCTTTAAATACAAACAGAACCTATATTTCAGCAGCTTTAAACCAAAAAGGGAAAACCAATTTTAATGATTTTATAAATTCCTACAGAATAAATTTTGTAATACAGGAATTTCAAAAGGACATTCATAAAAAGTATACCTTAAAGGTCATCTACACAAGTGCGGGTTTCGTACATCAATCCCAGTTCAACAGAGCTTTCAAAAAAATTATGGGCAAATCTCCCAGAGAATATCTGAAAGATATAAACAGCTGAAATATCAGTAACATAAATTTTAATCCTAGAAACCCTTAGAAAAGTTCCAAAATAGTGCGTTTTACTACTCATGCGTATAATTAAGGGGATGAGTATGTGTGAGAAGAATCCTCATTTGCTAATTTTACCTGAAATTTGTACCGTATAGTTTTAGCTAAATTTGGTTAAATACTATTTTTCCAGATGATGATACATTATGCATAACAGCATTTGAAATCATCTTCATTTTGCTTGTCTTAAAATTTATTCTTCCAATCGAAATTCAGGGGTTTAAGATGTATAAGTTAAGATAAAAATGCTTTAATCATATTTTAAGTATATTTGCAATGTCGAATTTAAAGAGATTAATCAGTTAAATTCGATTCTAAAAAAAACACACACGCAATGATTTACAAACTTTTCTTCGATAAAAAGGAAAGAGGTAATAATAATTTTGAAAATGATTACAATCATTTACTTAATCGTTATTTGCTTTTTCTCTTTTTTATATTCTTATTCTATTCCATATTTATTATTACTTTTTACAGAGATATTATTGCTTCTGTTTTTCTTACACTAATTACCTTATTCTGGATATTGATGATTTCAATAGAAGATAAGGTGAAAAAGTTTCATAAAAATCTCAAAATAAGCGTGGTAAGTATTCTTGTGATGCTTACTCTCATCGTAAGCTTTTTTAATATCTACACTTCAAAAATGGTAGGGATGGAGTATTTTTATTTCAGTATTCTTTTCGCAATTCCTTTTTTCTTCAATTATCGCAAAGACAAAACTGAAATCTATTTTTTGGCTTTTTTCATAAGCTTTAATTTTATAGCCTGTCTCTACTATGATTTTAACTTTTTACCGAGAAGTAAATTTTTAGAAACAAAGGATTATATTACCATAAAGCTGTTCAATATTATATTTTCCATTGTTTCTTTCTTAATTGATATGGTATTCATAAGCAAGAAAGATGAACTGATAAACGGATTAATAAAAAATACAAAAATTAAAGACTCAACTATTGAAGATCTTATGAAAACCAACACTCAGCTCATGAAAAACCAGATGTTGGTAAATCATCTTACGGATGAAAACATTGATGAAATCTTCAGATTGGCAGAAAAAAATTCATCTTTGTTTTTTGAGAAATTTCAAATCTTCTTTCCGGGTTTCATCCCTGCTATTTTGAAGATTAATCCTAATCTGATTCATTCTGAACTCTATTTTTGTGCATTAATGAAGCTGGATTTCGATACGAAAAAAATTGCACAGTGTACCAATAACAGCATAAGAGCGGTAGAGAGTAAAAAATACAGAATACGGAAAAAACTGAATATTCCTTCTGATACCAACATCAACAGCTTTCTTCTAAGGATATAGAGCCACAATGTAATTTCAGATTTTTATCAGCCTGTGCAGTGAATTTCAGTTAAAGCATTAACAACCTGTGAGTTTTACTACGCGTGAGTAGTATTGCGTATTAAAATTTTGCAATATCATTTTTACAGAGGCTAATTTTGCAGAGATTATAATCTTTTACTTAAAATTTTAATCCAAAAAAATAGAAAATGATGAATACAAAATCGACCAAATGTATAGCAAGATTATTATTGATTGCTCTCTTCTTTGCTTTTGAAAATTTTTTTTCGCAATACAATGGGGCAGTAGGGATTAATACTTCTTCGCCCAATTCCAATTCTGTTCTGGATATTGTTTCAGGAAATAAAAATAAAGGAATCCTTATTCCGCGCCTTACGGAAAACCAGAGAAATGCCATAGTCATAAACTCGGCAACCGATGATGGTCTTACGGTTTACAATACCACGGAAGACTGCCTGAACTACTGGAGCCTCGCAGACAATGAATGGAAAAGCGTCTGCGGACAGATAGGGAAATCTGTATTTACAATAGACTGTGCCAATACAAAAGCGAACGGGACTTATGTTGAGGGAAAGACTTTGAACACTTCGCATTATCTTACCGTTACCGTAAATGTGACCAAAAAGGGAAATTATACCATTACAGGGACAACCTCTAACGGATACAATTTTTATGGGACAGGCGTATTTTTAAGCACAGGGGTACAAACCGTGCAGGTTCAGGGACAGGGAACTCCCTCTGTGGTTCAGTCTGATACCGTACAGTTGTTTGCTAATGGAGTAAGTGTATCTTGTACTCCTGCTGTAACCGTTAATGTACTGAGCGCTGCGGGAAACTACTCAATTTCTTGTGGAAGCGCAACTGTAAATGGTGTTTATACAAAAGGCGTCGCTCTTGGAGCAGGCAATACAATAACATTGCCTGTTACAGTAACTGCTTTGGGAAGTTATTCCATAACAACAAATACAGTAGACGGAATCTCTTTCAGTGGTTCAGGAACCTTCACTTCTACAGGAAATCAGAACGTAACCCTATCCGGAACAGGAATACCAACTTCAACGGCTGATAAAGTAATGACAATTACTTCCAACAGTGCAGACGGAGCTTCTACCTGCAACGTTACCGTTGTAATGACAATACCGGTAAAAAAAGTTTTACATATCGGGAATGAAACGGTATATGGATACAGCGCTTTTACAGGACCATCCAGAAGTTTAATGGATTCGCAGACAAACTTTGGGACTACTGCTTCAAGTGTAGTAAAGTCAGGAGGATACACACACACTTCTTTGGGAGCGTCTCCTACAAGTGCAGCGCTATTAGCCGCTTTGAATAATAAGCCCGATCTGGTAATCATAGGATACAGCTATACACCCACTGCTTTAGAGGCATCTTACATTGCAAATTATTTAAACAAAAAAGGAGTGGTAATTGCTTTTCAGGACGAGGCATCATCTTCGCAGAATATGATGAGAGCAATTTTCTCGGATCCTACAATTTCTGCAAACGCCGGAGCCGGAGCCGGTTCTGTATATGCCCTTACCAATACAAATGATCCAATTCTTAACGGACCATTTGGAGATGTAAGAGGAAAGAATTGGGGAGAAGATGCATCAGGAACTATTAATGTAACGGGACTGACCAGCGGCTTTATTCCGTTCAGTTATGCACAGCCTATTAACAGCACCACTTCCAGAACCGGAATTACAGGTTTAAGACACAGCTCGCTGAACTTTATCTGGTTTGGAGACGGAGGATTTTTAAGCAATGAAAATGCCAACGGAAATCAATATACAAGTAATACAATAGAGCCTTTTGTGGCGCCAAGTTCTGGAGGGTATTTTCCGGTAGAAAAATCGACATACGGATATGCAGGAAATGGATATGCGGCAGGAAGTATGCAGGTTCAGAATTCTATCATCTTTGCCAATGCGTTAGCTTGGGCTATAAAACAGGCAGAAACCAATGGTATTAATACGCCGTAACAAATAATCACAATTACATAGTTTTTAAAGATAGCTTCTGCATCATTCGTGTTGCGGGAGCTTTTGTTATGTAGCAGTAACAATAATAAATGCAGCCATAAATCAAAGTTTGAAAATTTGATTCAGAAAAATACTGATTAAAAAGCCCTTTTGAATTTTAAAAGTTAACATTAAACTAGTTTAAACTAATCTTAGAATTAACCACAAAAGGCAAAAAAGATAATGATAAAGTGAATTTCCAGAATAATCAAAGTTCCCAAAAGAATAAAAATCAGAGATTTTTAAGACTATTGTGATCTTTTTCATTGATAATCACCAAATTTAAATAAAAGTTTAGTTGATCTTTGTGACTTTTGTGGTTAAATAAGAAGTTTAAACAGACTTATTTAAAAGTTTTTAAATCTTGCATTGAAATTGAATCCGTTTAACAAAAAAAGAGTATTCCTAAAGTTTTTAAAATCCTTTCGTAATACTCTTTCTTAATTTTATTGTAAACAGAACTAATCGAAATTCTGCAATTCTACAAGTTTATGGTAAACTCCTTTTTTCGCAATGAGATCGTGATGGGTTCCCTGTTCCACGATGTCTCCTTTTTCCATCACTACAATCCAGTCTGCTTTCTGAATGGTGGAAAGTCTGTGGGCAATAACCAAAGACGTTCTGTTTTCCATCATTTTTTCCAGTGCATCCTGAACAAATCTTTCCGACTCCGTGTCCAGAGCAGAAGTTGCTTCATCCAGAATCATAATCGGTGGATTTTTCAATACAGCTCTTGCAATGGAAACTCTCTGTTTCTGACCTCCGGAAAGCTTTCCTCCGTCATCTCCGATGTTAGAATCATATCCGTCAGGAAGATTCGTAATAAAGTTGTCTGCATTGGCAATTTTGGCAGCAGCAATTACCTCTTCTCTGGTGGCTTCAGGTTTCCCCATCAGAATATTATTGTACACCGTATCATTAAATAATACAGATTCCTGAGTAACCATTCCGAGAAGCTTACGGTATTCTTTTAACCTTAAGTTTTTAATATTTACACCATCAATCAGAATTTCACCTTCGGAAACATCGTAAAACCTTGCCAGAAGATTCGCAATCGTTGTTTTTCCGCTTCCGCTTTGTCCGACAAGAGCTACCGTTTTTCCTTTAGGAATGCTTAAAGAGAAATTTTTAAGAATAGCGTGCTCTTTATCATAATAAAAACCGATATTTTTAAATTCAATGGCTTTATTAAGTGTCGAAATACTTACCGGATTGGCAACTTCCTCAATTTTCACATCAGCTTCAAGAATTTCCAAAACCCTGTGCAAAGAAGCTTCTCCTTTCTGTACGTTGGAAATCGACTGCGATAAACTTTTTACCGGAGGTAAAATCTGGAAGAACATTCCTAAAAAAACTAAAAAATCCTGTGGCGCAATGCTGTGTTCCACAACAATCTGCTTTCCGCCATACCATGCAATAATTAAGAAAGTAACAGAACCAAGGAATTCACTGATCGGCGATGCCAGTTCTTTTTTTCTTCCCAATCGTATTGAGCTGTTGATCCATCTTTGCATAGAGCCCATAAAACGGCTGTCCATGATCTTTTCTGCACTGAAAATCTTAATTACTTTTGAAGATTTCAAAGTTTCATCCACAATAGAGAAGATGGTTCCCATTTCGTTCTGGGCTTCGTGAGAATCTTTTTTAAGGCTCTTCCCTATTAATGCGATTAAAGTTCCCATCACCGGTAAAACCAACAGAGAAAAAAGCGTTAATTCAGAACTTAGCAGGAACAGACTTATTAAGGTACTCACAAGCATAAACGGAGCGTTAATCAGCTCCACTAAACTTCCTAAAATACTGCCTTCCACTTCGCCTACGTCATTAGACATACGCGACATCATATCTCCTTTTCTGCTCTCTGTAAAAAATGAAACCGGCAAAGCTAAAACCTTACGGTACATTTCTCCGCGCAGATCTTTCGTAACGCCTACACGATAATTAATCAACAGGAAAGACCCTAAATATCTGAAAAGGTTCCTCAATAAAAACATAAATGCTGTGATGACGCAGAGCCATGCTAAAACATTCAGCGTACCATAATCATCCACTAAAGTCTGGATATAGTAATTGGAATAGTTTTTCAGGTACGGAAATAAATCTGTAAGATTTCCGGAATATACAGGAGCAGATTCAAAATCTTCCCGTTTAATAGTTCCGAAAAGCATTCCCAAAACAGGAAGAATCGTTCCTAATGAAGCAATCTGAAATACAGAATATAAGAGATTGAAAAATAAACTTCCGAAAATGTATTTCTGGTGTGGTTTTGCGAATTTTAATATTTTTTTATATTCGTTCATTCAATGAAAAAATTGGATAGCAAAATTACGTAATTTAAATGATAAGACGTTTTTAATCGCCTTTTACTTTATAATAAGTTGATGCAGCCTTTATTTTGTTACACTTTTCAGAAAAAACAAAGCCACCCGAAGAAAGGTAACTTTAGATATCGAATTTTAAAATTTCACTTTATCGTTATACTTCGGTTCAAAATTCTTTGGTGAAAGTTTGTCTAAAGTTTTTCCGAAATTATTGATGATGGTGGTTAAATTCTCGAAATCCACAACATTTACATCATCATTTTCATGATGATAATGCGTCGCTTTCGTCATGTCTACCGTGGAAAAAGAATGGGCAATAATTTTCTTTTTTACAAAGCTTACGTTGTCTGATCGGTAGAAAAGCTGTTCCGAAGCATAAGGATCAGGATTTATTTTTAAGCCGTTTGCTGCATTTTTATTAAACAATTCATCAAGATCCGAAAATTCATCGCCCGTCATAAACAAAGCGTTCTTTCCGAAGGCAGATTCTGTAGCCACCATTTCAAAATTGAAAAGAGCAGCCATATGATCATAAATTTGATTTAAATTTTTGTCTTTTGAAATAGCTCTTGAACCGAGCATTCCTTTTTCTTCTCCGTTAAATGCCATGAACACCAGAGAAAACTCAGGTTTTTTATTTTTGAAATAATCTGCAATTCCTACCAGAGTGGTAATTCCGCTTGCGTCATCGTCGGCTCCGTTGTAAATATTGTCTTTGGGGTTATTGCTGGTTCCGATATGATCAAAATGTCCGGAAAAGCCTAAGAATTTATCCGTTTTTCCTTTTTTTACTCCGCAAACATTATAAACGGTTTTTTCTTTGTATATAAAAGGAACCAGATAAGAATTTCCGGTGCAGAAATCTAAATTGTTTTCTTTAAAAAGCTTTGCAATATAATTGGCGGCATTATCATTTTCCACAGTTCCGATTTCTCTGCCTTTCATTTCATCTGAAGCCAGTGTTGAAAGTACATTCCGTACTCTTTCTGAAGAGACTTCCTGCGCAAAAGAAAATATTGAAAACAGCGTAAAGGTAAGATAGGTGAGTTTTTTCATTTTTAATAATTTATAAACAATCTGTCGCAGTATAAACGGAAATGTTGCATACAAATATATTTAATTGAAAAATAATAGGAAAAAAATCTCTTACACACGAATAATTCTGAAAATACACAAAATAAAAAACAGCTCCTGAAAGAAGCTGTTCTCACTCAAAAAATCGTTGTAAGGTTATCGAAGTCTGTCCACAGATTTTACGAGCCTCTCATCTTTTTTGATGTAAATGTTTGCAATAAGCAGACAGATCACCGCAATTAATGAGAAAACCGGCTCAATACCCTTCTCAGGAAAATCTATTCCTCCGGATAATTTTAGTAACCAGTACATCAATACACCAATCAACAAAGCGTTTATAATAATGCTGATGTTGTTCAGCAATATTTGTCTTTTTCTGTTTTTAAAGCTGAAAATACTGAGTACTCCCACCAAAACAAGGATAATACATCCGATATTAATCACAGGAAAGCTGTCTGAAATAACAACATCTTCTCCTGTAATGAACAGAAACACAGCAGCCAACACTGCTAAAAAAGTCCATATAGTCTGTATTCTTTGTAGCATTGAATATTAAATTCTACGCAAAAGTAATATAAATTTTGCACAATTCAAAAATAAGTGTAGATTTGCATTATACGAATGTACTTGAAAACAACAGTCACCTGACTTACTTTTCTTATTCACAATTAATTACATTTTTTACACTAAATATGTTTAACATTGAAACGTTAAGGTCAAAATCCGTAACGGAACTGACTAAAATCTTAAAGGATTTAGGCGTTAAAGTTGCAAGAAACAGCACTGAAAATGACAAAATCTTTGCAATTCTTGACTTTCAGGCTTCCAATCCAAAAGTAGCAAAAGAATATTTCAACGCTACTGAAACCAGTATGAATACTGAGGAAAAACCGGCAGAAAAACCTGCGAAGGCTCCTGCCAGAAAAGCTGCTCCGAAAAAAACAACAGCTAAAACAAAAGCTGAAGCAAAACCGGCTGAAGAAACAAATCCTAAAGCAGAGGAAAAAGCTGAAGCAGAAGTAAAAGAAACCGTTTCTGAAGAACCTAAACCCGAAGAAACCAAAGCAGAACCTGCCCCAGCAACAGAAGAACAGACGGCAACAGGACAGGCTAAGAAAAAGAGGAAAAGAGTTTCTCCTGCCAATACAACCAACGCAGAAGCGCCTCAGGAAAAAACAGAAGCTCCCAAAAACACAGAATACCAAGAATCTGCTCCAGCAGAAGAAAAGCCGAATAATACCCCTCAACATCAGGCTAGATCCCAAAAAGGACAAAACAACAATCCGAACAACAACGGAAACCAGCATAGAAATCAAAACCATAACCAAAATCAGCATCAGAATAAGCAGCAACAGCAGCATTCTGAGAAAACGGAGGAACAGCACGAACAGCCTAAAAAGGAGTTCAGTTTCGACGGAATGGTAAGCATTGAAGGGGTTTTGGAAATTTTACCGGACAATTACGGATTTTTACGTTCTTCAGACTTCAGTTATATCTCTTCACCGGATGACGTATACGTTTCTACGGCACAGATCAGAAATTACAGTCTGAAAACAGGAGATACCGTAAAAGGGATTGTAAGATTACCGAAAGAAGGAGAAAAGTATTTTTCCTTATTAAGACCCACAGAAGTTAACGGGCGTGATCTTGCTTTCATTAAAGATCGTGTGGCTTTTGAATATTTAACGCCGCTTTTCCCACAGGAAAAATTCAATCTTGCCGGAAAAGGCTCTACTATTTCTACAAGAGTGGTGGATCTTTTCGCACCCATCGGGAAAGGACAGAGAGCAATGATCGTTGCACAGCCGAAAACCGGTAAAACCATGTTGCTGAAAGATATTGCCAATTCTATCGCAGCCAATCATCCTGAAGTTTATATGATGGTTCTTCTGATCGACGAACGTCCGGAAGAGGTTACCGATATGGAAAGAAGCGTAAATGCAGAAGTTATTGCATCTACCTTTGATGAAGCAGCAGAAAAGCACGTAAAAGTGGCTAACCTTGTTCTGGCGAAAGCGCAGAGAATGGTAGAATGTGGTCATGATGTTGTGATTTTATTAGACTCCATCACAAGATTGGCAAGAGCTTACAATACCGTAACGCCTGCATCGGGAAAAGTTTTATCGGGAGGTGTTGATGCCAATGCGCTTCACAAACCGAAAAGATTCTTCGGAGCTGCAAGAAAGATTGAAGGAGGAGGATCTTTAACAATTATCGCAACGGCTCTTATTGACACTGGTTCTAAAATGGATGAGGTGATCTTTGAAGAATTTAAAGGAACAGGAAACATGGAACTTCAACTGGACAGAAAAATTGCCAACAGAAGAATTTATCCTGCTATCGATCTCGTTTCTTCAAGTACCCGTAGAGACGACCTGCTTCTGGATGAGGTAACTTCCCAGAGAATGTGGATCTTAAGAAAATATCTTTCTGAAATGAATCCAATCGAAGCAATGGAATTTGTAGATAAAAACATCAAAGGAACTTTGAATAACGAAGAATTCCTGATGTCGATGAATAAATAAATTGAATTTAATTTGTTAAATAGAAAGCACGGACGTTTAATGTTCGTGCTTTTTTAGTTTTTGGTTAGAAGCGGGACGTTTTTAATGGCTGTTTTTTTGAAAATAATTATTCTTTTGAAGCTTTATCTCGCTTTCCGCACTCGCTATTTTAGGATTTCGGCGGCGGCTTTGCTAGTCATGGTCGGAAGAAATCCGACCTCTTTTATGTTTTGAAAACTTTGTC